>DKCU01000143.1 GCA_002451555.1 Candidatus Segatella albertsiae | reverse complement strand
CTAGCACTTGCTGGAACTTGCTCACTGCCTTCTCTGGATTGAGATGGCGAGAGGAACCATGGATGAGAACTATCTGCTTGGCGAACTTCTCGGCTTCGCATTGCTGGAGGAGTTGGATGCCATGGGCTAGGCTCATGTGGGAGAGACGGATGCGGTCGGCTTGACTTACTATCGTCTTGCCCTCGTTGACGGCTTTCTCCAGAAGAGAGTCCTCGTAGTTAGCTTCGCAAAGGAAGGTTCTCACTCCCTTGATGATGTTCGGCATGTTGTAGCAGTCGGTGAAGAACCATAGTGTCTGCATTTCCTCATGATAGATGAGATAAGAGAAACATGGCACATCGTGCTTTACTAGGACTGGGGTGATTCGGAAATCGCCCAAGCTGAACGTTTTTCCCTCTTCTACAGATACGACTCCTGTAACTTTGCTTGCCAAATCATCGGTGGAATAGACATAGATTCCTGCTTTCAGAAAGTCCTTGGCATATTTGGCATGATCTCCATGGGAATGAGATATGAGAGTGCCAACGCATTTCGATGATTTGAGGTTTGCAACTTTCTTTACTTCTCTCAATGGGCGACCTGCCTCTATGCAAAGTTGCTGTCCGTTGTGAGCAGTCAAGACATACGAATTGCCTTGACTGCTACTTGATACGATTGTTAACTTCATCTGCCTTAACTATTGAAAGGATTGCTAGATGCACCGACATTTACTTGGTTCTCTGGATTCGGTTTTTGAGCTGCGACTTCGGATTTGGCGGAAGGTTGCTTGATTTCTCCTGTCTCGGCATTAACCTCCATTACTTCCTTTGCCTCAGCAAACTCGGCATCACGCTGCTCCTCTGCTGTTGGCACATCGTCCACGGTCATAGCGTTCTGCATTTCGATGGAGAGATAGCCATACTTGGAGAGGAGGCGTCGAAGAACTGTCTTGGTTGCCATATCGTTGAAATTACCATACCATCCTACGCTATTGCCTGGACCACTCTCGGATTGCTTCTGAGCCATATCTGCCAACTGCTCGTTTGTCATCTTGCAGTTCTTTAAGGTGGCGGAATACTTGCGAGCATACTGACACATATCTTCTAGCGACATGTACATCATCTTGCGGAATCCATTGGTAAGTTCTAGGAAGGCGAAGTAACCAACGACCTTGTTTGAGGTCTTTTCTCCATCAAGATGAAGCTCACCAGAAATCTTGTCGTAACCTTGATACTCGCCTTCATAGACAATGTCGGCATTGATGTTCTTGTATAGTCCCGAGCGGATGGCTAGCTGATAGAGTCCTTTGTAACCGATAATCATTGTTGGGGTGGTGCCATAAGGGACGATGTAGGCATAGCCCAACTGCTTGTTGAGCGGAAGATGAAGGGATGCAGCTTTCATCGCCTCCGCCATTAACAACTGGGGATTGCAAGCGAGAAGTTTCTCGTCTGAGGTTACGAGTTCCATAAGCGAAGTTGCGAAGGTTCCTGCATTCTCCTTCATTACGTTCTTTAACTGCGCCTGATAGTATTGACTATTCAATGCGTTACTAAATGTGGCTACAGCTTTCTGCTTTGGCGTGGCTGTAGCTGGTATTGCCATTTCTGCCATAATTATTTCTCCTCTTCTTTAGTTGGTTTATCGTCTGACATCTGCTTGCTGATTCCAAGAAGTGCGAGCGTAGCCATCGCTGCTCCCATTTTTGGAATTTCATTAATTATACTTTCAGATAGCTCCACGCTATCATGCTCGTTAAGCCAAGCCTTTACTTCGCTTGTAGGTGTATCGTCTTTCATACCTCCACCTAATGCAAGCATTCCCTTGATGAGGTCTTTATCGACCACGATTGTCATTTTTAATGTATCTGCCATATTACTTACTTAAATATTTTATTAATTCTTCTTTTGTCTTGTTTCAATCCACGCACATAGTGCGACTACCTAGAAAGAAACTTTAAAAGCTCCTCCTTAGTTTTAAAACACTGATTTTCTCTCCTCATAGGAAAGACTGGGAAACGATAGGTGATTGTCTTATGCTCTCCTACTACATCTATTCCGATTCCTGCGATGTTGGCACGATGAATCTTGTAGTCAACGAGGATATAGACGGCATCACCTATGTTATATTTGGTCTTAACCTCCATAGCTTACTCCATTACTGCTTTCGCAGGATATTCAACCTTTAGCTCTGGGTCGTTGGTGACGTAGAAGCGAATCTGCTGACCATCCTTGAAAATAGGATGGAGGTTGCTCTCGCATTCATCGAGCACCATAGGAACGGACACATCGTAGAACTTGGAGATTGTGTTTGCGATGTCGATTCCTGCGTTGACCTTGGCTGCACCATTGAGGCGAGAGTAAGGAACACCATCGTGGTAGCACTCACAGAATGGCTTCTTCTCGCCATAGAGGTCAGACTTGAAGAGAGAGAACTTGACAAAAGAGAAGTGCTTGTTCACCTTATCCTCTAGGATTTGGCAAGACTTCTGGGTGTAGTCGGATACAATATCCAACTTCTCGTCTAGTTCATCTATCTGCTGCTGATAGATTTTCTTATTCTTCTTGCATTCCTCTATGAGGGCGGTAACGTGGTCGTACAGCTCTTTCTTGGCTAGGCGAGAACGGAGGGATTCCATTTCCTCTTGGAGTGACAGAGTTTGCCGTGTTAGATCGACGATCATCTTCTTCTGCTCCTCATCATCGGCTACAGGCTTGTTAAGTTCTTTCTCCAGGCGCTTGACCTCTTCGGTGGCGTGCTTGTAGTTGTCGTTCTCGGAGAGGATCATGGTGTAGCTCTTTGGTTCTTCCTTCTCCACCTCTGCGTAGTGGGCTTCGGCTTCTTTGAGTGCCTTGTGGGCTTCGGTGAGTTGGTTGGTGGTAGTGGTCCGATCTTCCTGCAACTGCTCCAAGAGGGACTGATGCTTATTAATGTCGCTCTTGATATTGCCAGCCAAAGTTACCAAATTCTTCAAGCGTTTCGCCTTGCGCTCATTGAAGCGGTCTTCGGAGTCTCGTTTCATCTTCAAGACCTTCTCGGGTGGAAGAGGCTGACCACAATGTGGGCAGAAGGAATCTTCATCGTTCCACTCAAATTGCTCGGCTGAGGCTTCATCGTATAGTTTCGCACCGTCCTTCTTCTGTCTCTCTAGGTCTTCCAACTGTTGATTGATGTGAAGTTCGGTATCTTTGAATCCGTCCATCTTGGCTTTGAGTTCATCAACCATCGCCTGTGCCTTGGACTTAGCGGTTCGGGCGGTGATAAGGTCAGAACCATGCTTTACCTCTTGCTCGCCAGACTGAATGCGTGCGCCCTTCTCCATCTGGTCGATGCGATTGCGCTGAAACTCCAGTTGCTTTCGGATGCCATCGTTGCGGACTTGGGCTGCGCCACCAGTCTTAATGTTGTCAATCTTGGTGTTAACCTCGCTATGCTTCATGGTCTTTTCGAGCAAGTCGGCACCAAGTGCAGCCCAATCTTCTGCCTCGGGGAGCGTCTTGGCTAGTTCTTCCAATCTAATAGGGATGCTATCCAGTTGTTTCTGCACCTCGGATTTGCTGTACTTAAGATGATGGACGAGGGACTTGATGCTCTCCTTCTTAAGAGCCTTGACGATAAAGTCGTAACGCTCTTCGCCGTTGGTGATTTCATCAACTGTTGCGTCTCCTCCTGCAATATCCTCCAAGAGGGAACGCTGTATATCCCACCCCTCTGAGGTGAAAGCTGTTGGTGACGAGCAATAGCGAAAGGGCTTCTCGGAAAATATGCCATCAATCGCCTTCTTGTAATCTCCTGCGGTGGTCACCTCGCCATCAATGAAGTACTTGTAGGTATTGGTACACTTGCTTTCCTTCCATGAATCAGTGAGCGTGCGCTTAAAGGTTCCTTCCTCATCATCCACTGACAGGGTAAGGGAAACCTCATGAGGAATCTCCTTGATGATGTTGTGGTCTCGGTCGAACGTCTTGATGTCGAACGAACTTCCGTTCTCGTCAGTGCCGAAGAGGGCGTAAGTGATTGCCCGAACGATAGTGCTCTTGCCTCGTCCGTTGCCAGCTGAGATTGTGGTCAATCCCTCGCTAAACTCAATCTCTTTGTCACGTATTCCACAAAAATTGAGTAGCTTAATCTTCTTGAATCTGATTTTCTTCATTGCTTGATGTGTTTGATTGTTCTTGTTTATCTAGTTGTTCTTTCTCTCGAAGCTCCTTGTCGTACTCTTGGAATGCACAGGCGGCTGCATAAGTGAACAGCTCGCTGTTGCGAAGGGCGGACAGGAGGAG
This sequence comes from Candidatus Segatella albertsiae, assembly GCA_002451555.1. Lineage (GTDB taxonomy): Bacteria > Bacteroidota > Bacteroidia > Bacteroidales > Bacteroidaceae > Prevotella > Prevotella albertsiae. The sequence goes on along the minus strand of DKCU01000143.1, from coordinate 1,433 downwards.
ATTCTTCAAGTCCTCGGGGGATGCGTGGAGGAAGGACTTCGCCTGTCTCTCCTGCGAGTCTCCCATTAGGACGATGCAGCGGAAATGACTGGCTGCATCCTTGGATTTCTCGACTTTATCGAGTACCTTCTGTATTTGCAGGAGGTAATTCTGCTTGATGTTCTTTTTGCTCATTGGGTATGTTTATTAATATGTCGTTGAGAGTCTTGTGGAAAGCAATCTCCTCTTGTTTGAGGAGATTGTTAAGGGCTTCCGACAAGTCTTTCTGTACGGCGGTCTTCAACTGGGAGTAGAGTACTCCGTGAGGGACATGATGCTCATCGGGCATCAGCTCTCGGATTTTGGCGATGATATATTGTTCGTCCATTTTTTCCTTTGTTTTTCAATTCGTTATGAATTTTTGTATGCTCACCTTTAGTAAGCGGCATTAAATTGGATATATCATTATTAGAATGATTGCAATCCTTATGATGAACAACTATATTTTGTTTTAGATAATGCTTGCCATCAATCATTATAAAATACTTGTCAGGGAATATATTGTAATTTTGCTCAACAACAAGTCTGTGGATTAAATATCTGCCAGATTTGTCTGCAAAAGGATGTTCTGGGACATATATCATCTTCTCTGTTAAGTTGTTATTTTTCCTTTGGCAAATGCTTCCTTTGAACGAAGCGTTTAACTCGCCTTTTAAACCATATTGATGGTTATTATCATTTGTAAAATTGATGCTTCTAAGCTTTTTACTACACTCTACACTACAAGCAAATCCTATAATGTGACTACCTCTTAGCCTACACGCCTTCTTTACAAAAGACTTTCCACAAACAGGGCAAACAAGAGTCACAGGATGTTCAAATAGAACCCAAGCTAAATTATCAGATTTGTTATTATGATAATTGCCATCTAAATGTTTAACCATACGAAACTTATTAGGGTTAGGGATAAAAGCTGAGGCGACCAAATTATGTATCGTTTTATGCTCGACGCTCTTATTTTTAGAGAGAGTTACCATATTAGTCTTCGGACTAATTGCTAATAATTTCTCATATACCATACTACCATCAGGCTTAGTCCTATTTAAGGACTTTATTCTCCCGAGATTGCTAACTTGGTAGATACCTTCATATCCCACAATATCTTTCCAAACTTCGCTAGGTAAATTCTGAATTCCAATATGAGATTCAGCTCTTTTCTTCTTTATTTCATTACAATAGCAGTGCTTACAAGTCATTAGAGTCCCGTAGAACTCTGTCATAGGTTTAGCCTCTCCACAAATCTTACAAATTCTAAGACCATTCGCCATAATGTTTCTCCTTTTTTAATCGTTCCACTTCACCTTTATAGTATTCGATTAGTTCCTTTAACTCAAACAGAGACCAGTTCTTGGCTTGACGATGCTTCCACTCTAGTAGTTCCATCTTCTTTGCGC
>DKCU01000001.1 GCA_002451555.1 Candidatus Segatella albertsiae | reverse complement strand
AATTAATTCCGCCAACAGGTTATTAATAGTAACATTCAAAATAATGATTATGAACAAATTTATAAAGTATCTTTTGTATGCAGGAGTAGCTTTCTTCTGCTATATGTTATATGTATCTGAACCATCTTCTAAGTTACATCCATTCGCGGATTTGTGGGATAAATGTGAGAAATGTCCTTATTGTGACCATACAGGATATTCTTCCTGGCATCTCTTTGGATTGATTAGTGAGAAGTGTGACAAATGCTTTGGATTAGGATGGCTAACTGCGGAGCGATATAAGAAGTTGATGAATGGTACAAACTTTGGAAATACAGAAGAGGAAAATGGTGATGAGACAGAAGATGATGACGATATTCACCCTACTGGTGGACAAATCAATCCTATCTCTGTACCTTCTTCTCCATCTAGTACTTACGAGGATCCTACGCCTACATCCACTCGTCGTACTTGTCCTTACTGCAATGGTACTGGTCAGGGAAACAATGAAATTATTTATGCGCCAAATTATACTGGAGAGGACAATTCTACTTATTGCGCAGAATGTGGTTCAACAGGACCAGCGCACTCTCATGTTCACCATCAGTGCCAAACCTGCTTTGGAAAAGGATATGTTGAATAGTGCCTTTATGAATACTAACAAATGAAGAGACGAATATTATTTCTTATACACAGCTTGTCACTAAGTTTTGGAGCATCTGCCCAGAAACTCGCAATAGAGTCTTTCTCCCTTGCCGCAACCGACATAAGTGCCCAGACGCAACCTCGCAAGGACTTAAACGACGAACCTTGCGCCTTGGTAAAGGTGCAATTCGTTGGTGACATCCTTGATGTGGAAGGAAATGTCATCAAGCCATTGGTGAAGAAAGGCAATGAGACTTGGGCTTACATGGCCCATGGCTCACAGCAGATGAAGGTGTTGACCAAGGATTATCTCCCTGTTATGGTGAATTTCTCCAGCCTTGGTATCAACCAGGTGGAAAAGAACAAGACCTATGTGTTGGTATTGACCAAGCCGATAAGTGGTGCTGAAGCTATAGATGCAGGTGGCAACTTCTATGCGCTCAGTGTTCAGCCGAGGAATGCAGTTGTAACGATTGATGGTGTTCTCCAACCAAGTTCTTCAGACGGAGAATATTCGGCCATGCTCCCATACGGTACGCATACCTATAAGGTGGAGGCTGGTGGTTATATCAGCAAGAGCGGTACTTTCGAGGTGAGCAGTGGCGACATGACACCTATTAATGTAAGCTTGCTCTCGGCGATGGCAACAGTCTCGATTACTTGCCCGACTCCAGCCGTGTCACTTTATGTCGATAAGAAGTCTGTGGGCAATGCGCCATGGAGTGGTAGCTTGAAGGAAGGCATGCACTTGTTGGAGGCAAGGAAGAGTGGCTATCGCAGCCAGCAGAAAACCATCCAGTTGGCGCAACAACAGAAGTTGGACGTGGCTTTTGGCGAGTTGGTGGCGATACAAGGCTATCTCTCTGTGAACTACAAGCCTTTTGGTTCCGATGTCTATGTAGATGGCAAGAAGTTGGGGCAAAGCCCTCGTGTGTTCAATGGGTTGCTGGTGGGTAGCCATCAAGTGGAGGTGAGAAAAGATGGATATGTTACCGATAGGAAGACCGTCTCGATTTCGGAAGGTCAGACTGCAAGTATAGTAGGAACATTGGCATCCAATGCCTTAGCCTCATCCTTTTCCTCATCGAATACATCGGGATATTTATCTACTTCATCATCTATGGCTTCGGTGAGCAAAACGATTTCTATCCCTGTAAAGGATGGCATTAGCATCGAGATGGTGAAGGTTGAGGCTGGAACCTTCATGATGGGAGCGACTTCAGAGATGGAGGAACCTTATTCTCATGAGAAGCCTGTTCATCAGGTCACCTTGACCAATGACTACTACATGGGTAAGTATGAGATTACTCAGGCGTTGTGGCAAGCAGTGATGGGGAGTAACCCTTCGTATTTTAAGGGTGATAACCTTCCTGTTGAGCAAGTGAGTTGGAACGATTGCCAGGAGTTCATCAGTAAGTTGAACAGCATAACAGGCAGAAAGTTTCGCTTGCCAACCGAGGCGGAATGGGAGTATGCCGCTCGTGGTGGCAAGAAGAGTAGAGGCAATCAGTATAGCGGAAGTTCTAATATTTCCGATGTTGCTTGGTATTATGGTTATTTTGGTACCAAGACTCATCCTGTAGGTACTAAGCAAGCTAATGAGTTGGGCATTTATGATATGGCAGGTAACGTCTTGGAATGGTGTGAGGATTGGTATGGCTCTTATGTGAGCTCCTCTCAGATGAATCCTACAGGAGCTACAAGTGGGTCGTACCGTGTAGCCCGTGGTGGTAGTTGGCTCAGCAATGCGAGGAACTGCCGTTCGTCGTGCCGTTTCAACCTTAATCTTACTCCCGACCTCCGTAGCAGGGTCCTCGGGGTTCGCTTGGTGCTCTCCGAGTAACGGCATCTTTGCAAAAAAAAGACCATCTCGACAGACATCGAATCAATCATCATCGGCGTAGCCATATAAAATCAAAGAAAAAATGAAACGCATAATATTTTTTATATTTAGCATGTTGGTATGTCTAAGCACATTTGCCCAAGAGCTGAAGGTGAAGTCTTTCTCTTTAGCAAGTAATGACCTATCGGCATCGGTGAATGAGGTAAAAGACCTCAATGGGGATGCTTGTGCCTTGGTGAAGATTAATATCCCTACAGAGGTACTTGATGTGGAAGGGAATGTCATTGGCAATGTGCAAAAGAATGGTTCTGAAAAGTGGGTGTATATAACAGCAGGTACAAAGGAGATAAAGATTCATTCTTCAAATAATTCAGCCTTACTTGTTCGATTCCCAAATTTTGGAATTACAGGAGTGCAAGCTAAAAGAGTTTATCTACTAGATATTGTTGAAAATGATAAGGTTAAGATGCAAAAGTTAGTGATTGATTATCTTCCAACTGATGCTACTATATTGGTTGATTCTAGGCTCATTCCAGGCAATGGTCATGCCGAAGTAGAATTGCCAGTGGGAGAACATGCGTATATAGCGGCAAAGTCAGGCTATTATAGTACCGAGGGAAAAATAAAGGTACAGGAACATGCGCCAACTAATATTCGATTGCAGTTGAATAAGGAGAAGGAGCAGTCAGGTAGCCAAGACCAAGTTGCTATTGAAGATGAAACTGATACTGATACATTATATTTTAAACTAAGCTATTTGAGAGCTGAACATCTATTTGAAAACAAACAGTTTTATCAAGCATTGTTACTGTTTAAAAAGAGTGCAGAAATGGGATATGCTAAAGCACAATACAAATTAGGTTATTGCTACCAAAATGGTTATGGTGTTTATGCAGATACGAATGAGGCTTTAAAATGGTACACTCTAGCAGCAAATCAAAATGAACCGTTAGCTATGACAACTTTAGGAATTTGGTATATCGAGGGGCATGGAGTATCTAAAAATAATCCAAAAGGATTTTTATTGCTTAGAAAGGCTACCGAATTAGGTTGCCCTGCAGCTTATGTCGCCATGGGATCCTGTTACGAGTATGGGTTGGGCATCAGAAATAATAAAGCTGTTGCTTTTACTTGGTATCATAAAGCAGCAGAATCTGGTGACGTGAATGGATTTTATAATTTGGGACGTTGTTATATATCGGGAATAGGCTGTGATAAAAATAAGGCTTTGGCAAAAATATGGTTGGTTCAAGCTGCTGAAAACAATAGCATGGAAGCTAAACAATTGTTGGAAAGACAATTTAAATAAAGTATGATAATGAAACGAATACTATTTTTTGTGTTTGGCATACTGCTATGCCTTAACACCTTTGCTCAGAAACTTGCAATAGAGTCTTTCACTCTATCGGCAACCGACATCAGTGCCCAGACGCAACCACGCAAGGACTTGAACGACGAGCCTTGTGCCTTGGTCAAGGTGCAGTTTGTGGGTGACATCCTCGATGTGGAAGGCAATGTCATCAAGCCGTTGGTGAAGACAGGCAACGAGACTTGGGCTTACATGACTCATGGCTCACAGCAGATGAAGGTGCTGACCAAGGATTACCTTCCTATTATGGTGAATTTCTCTAGCTTTGGTATCAGCCAGGTGGAGAAGAACAAAACCTATGTGTTGGTATTGACTAAGCCTGTCGGTGGCACAGAGGCTGTTATGCAACAAAGCCAAACGCTTATCATCAGATATACGCCTTCTGCCGCCACAGTTCTTGTGGATAATAAAATGGTGAGAGGGAGCAATGGAGTGGCTAAGACAACCTTGCCTGTCGGTCAGCATTCCTTTGTTGTCTTTTGTGATGGTTATGAGTCAGAAGAGGGAATGGTGAAGTTAAAGGCTTCCGCTCCGAGTAATTTGCAGATTACTTTGACTAAGGAAGCTGCGAGTACAGGAATTGAAAGTCCACAGTTATCTGTAAATCAACAACCGACAAATAACTATGTGGTTTCTACATCAGCCTCATCGAATACCTCGGGATATTCATCAGCCTCATCATCTATGTCTTCGGGTAGCAATACGATTTCCATACCAGTGAAGAATGGTATCAATATAGAGATGGTGAAAGTAGAGGCTGGCACATTCATGATGGGAGCTACCTCGGAGATGAAGAAACCTTATTCTTGGGAGAAACCTGTGCATCAAGTGATCTTGACCAATGATTACTATATGGGCAAGTACGAGGTTACCCAAGCATTGTGGCAAGCAGTGATGGGGAACAATCCTTCTAAATTTAAGGGTGATAACCTTCCGGTGGAAACTGTAAGTTGGAACGATTGCCAAGATTTTATCTCTAAGCTGAATAGTTTGACAGGCAGAAACTTCCGCTTACCTACCGAGGCAGAATGGGAGTATGCTGCTCGTGGAGGCAAGAAGAGCAGGGGGTATCAGTACAGTGGTAGCAGCAAAATATCCAACGTAGCTTGGTATGATGGAAATAGTGGTAGCAAAACTCATGCTGTTGGTACTAAGCAACCTAATGAACTTGGCATTTATGACATGACAGGTAATGTTTGGGAATGGTGTCAGGATTGGTATGGCTCTTATTCTAGTTCTTCTCGGACGAATCCTACAGGTGCTACTAGTGGGTCGATCCGTGTGCGCCGTGGTGGTTGCTGGGGCATCAATGCGAGGTACTGCCGTTCGTCGTACCGTAGCTTCAGCACTCCCGTCAACCGCGGCAACGGCCTCGGGCTTCGTCTGGCTCTCTCCGAGTAACAATATCTTTTCCTTTGTAAAATCTTTATTTTGTATAATTATCTATAAAAGATTTACTAGATGTATAGAATAATCACATAAATTACTTATTTTTGCGGTCGGAAAAATTTGCAATAATTCCGACTAAATATCTGTTAAAAATATGAAGCAAGAAGCTGTAGTTGAAAAGATTAGGAGGAAAATATCCCACAGTAAGTTTGGAGAGGTGTTCTTTGTGTCTTCCTTTCCGCTGTATGATGTGGAATATGTCACCAAGTTATTGGCGATGTTCGAGAAGGAAGGTATTATTTCTCGAATATCAAAAGGAGTGTATATCAAGGCTCGTAAGACTCGTTTTGGCATTCTATATCCTTCTGCTTATGAGCTTGTGAGAGAAATTGCAAAGAGAGATAAAGCTATGATTATTCCTACAGGAGTTACAGCTGCAAATCAGTTGGGTTTTTCTACGCAAGTCCCGATGACAACCAGTTTTTTTACTTCAGGTTCTAGCAGGAAACTTGTCATGGGAAAGCGTGTGGTAGTTTTAAAACATGGTGCTCCACGAAACTTTGCCTTCAAAAGTGTTTTAATGCGTGACCTCATCCAGGCTCTTCGTAGTATTGGCGAGAACAATATTACTTCAGAGGTTGAGAAACGTATATTTCAACTACTAGCAGAGAATCAAGAAATTGCTCCCTTAGAGCATGACTTACTTTTAGCTCCTGTTTGGATGAGGAATATTATCAAACGTAATATGCATGATAATACTTTCCTGCAATGTCAAGCAGATAGATGAAGTATCTGCCGAAAAGGACTGGTGGGTTACAGCGGTACTTTGTGCCGTTTTTCGCACAAGCATAGGAAAATATCTTTTGTTCAAAGGTGGTACAAGCCTTAGCAAGGGATGGGATCTTATCAATCGTTTCAGTGAAGACATAGATCTTGCTCTTAGTAGAGATTTCTTTCTGGATGTAAAGAAACTCTCTTGTGCAAACTGTACTTCGAATACTCAGATACATCATTTGCGAGAGAAGGCACAAGATTATATACTTGGTGACTTTAAGGATGAGTTGAAAGCGTGCTTTAAAGCCTTCAACCTTCCTGTCATGGTCAAAGTTCTATCATGTTGGTTATGTGGACTATAATAAAGATTTGCCACAAAGTATCAAGATTGTTCCGAGCGATGAACTGATGGCAAGCTATGAGGCAGATTATAATGAAATGAGAAAAAGCTTCATCTATGGTGATTCCTTAGATTTTGCGGCACTTATGGAACGAATGGAAAAGCTTCAAGGTCGTTTTCGTAATATCTCGAATAAGTAAGAATCCGTATTTTAGACAATCATGAAACGAGTATTATTCTTTATATTTGGCATGATGTTATGCCTAAGTATTTTGGCCCAAGAGCTGAAGGTGAAGTCTTTCTCTCTTGCCGCTACGGATATCAGTGCCCAGACGCAGCAACGCAGGGACTTGAACGACGAGCCTTGCGCATTGGCCAAGGTTCAATTCGTGGGTGTCCTCCTCGATGTGGAAGGGAATGTCATCAAGCCGTTTTTCTCTAGCTTTGGCATCAGTCAGGTGGAGAAGAACAGGACTTATGTGTTGGTATTATCTAAGCCTGTCGGTCAGCATTCTTATATTGTGGCTTATGATGGGAGCGACATCTGAGATGGAGAATCCTAATAATAATGAGAAACCAGTGCATCAAGTTACCTTGACCAACGACTACTATATGTGTAAGTACGAGGTAACCCAAGTATATGGGTATGTGTTTCCCCACGCCAACTATGGAATCACACCTCGTCCAGTCGATACAGTTTCCAACCATCAAACTGTATGATAATCTTGTGCAACTGGGTGCCTTGTCGCAAAGCCTCAACCCTCGGAGCCTCAGCATACAGGTAGATTTGCTTCGTAGCATCCTCCCATTGCTGGGCTATCAGTCCCTCATGCACCTTCTTCGTCATTCCTTTCTCCTTCTTTGGAATCAGCTTAAGTTCCAAGATGTAACAGTGCTTCGTAGGATAATGGGTCAGGTCGGGCAAGAGGAAAAAGTCGCAATAGCCATGGTTCAACTCCAACTCGGGTGCCGTGTAATAGTAATTGTTGAGATTGAGATAAGCCATGAAGAACCCCTGCAAGTTGCGTTCTGCCTCGATGCCGTCACGCACCGACGAAACCTTGGCATAGCTATCTGAGAGAAAGGTCAAACCTTCCCGCCATTTGCCGTCATACGCCATGTCGTAATAGTAGTCTGTCAGCTTGTTGACGCTCAGCGTAGCTTTCTCCTCGAACATTTCCTTCAAATATCCATAATATTGCTTGCGCACATTGTTGTTAGGAATGCCAAGGATGAGTTTGTCTCCACGTGTGCCCTTGATGGTGAGCATGCCATAATAGAACAACAGGCTCGGGAATATCTCCGGGTCCGTTATCTTGTTGGCAGGGAAAGACTCCTCCAGTCGAGTGACTATCTCGCCAGTCTCGGCTATCGTCTTGATGACACCCTTTCGGTCGCCATCGAGTTTATCAAGCTGTATGAGCTTGCGCATCTTGTTGTAGTCGGTCTTCGTGTTCGGGTCAATCATCTCTTTAGGAGCCTCGCCCCTGTTCATATAGTTTCGAAGATAATAGAGTACCATGTCACAATTGAACACCTTACTCTGTGTGCGCAAAGCATCCTCCGAGAAACAATAGTTGTCATACCAAGGTTTCATCTCGTTGATGATAGCCTCGATGTCGCTGTCTGGTCGAATCATGCCGTTGTTCTTGTAGTAGGTGAACATCTCGCGCACGTCCTCGGTCGAAAAACCGAGCATCTGGTTGAACTCTGGTTTGGTGGAGATGTGCCAGCCGATATTGAAGCCACTGGTCACATCGTCGAGCGTCACAGGACTGACCCCTGTGATGAAAATGCGGTCGAAATTGCCCTTGAACTTCTTGAAGATGTCTCGATAGAAGCCTTCGGCATGCGTGATGGCCCAATACACGTCCTCGCCCTGCTCATTGAGCACGGTATTGGTGAAGTTGTCGTATTCGTCGATGATGAGGTAGGTGGAAAGGTTCAATTTCTTCGACTCATCATTAATCAATATCAATTTATCGATGGCATCCTCTGCCTCCAGTACCTTTTTCACAAAATCATCGGAATAGTACTGACGATAAACATCCACGAAACTATCCAATCTGACTCTGCAATAGCGGTCGAACCTATCCTCCAACTGTTCGATGCTACCTCCCACCTGCGAGAAGTCAAGGTAGAGCACCAGGAACTGACCTTGCAGGGAAGTAGGATGCTTCCCTACCCATAAGTCGCCAAAGAGCTCTTGGAACTTATCCTTGTTGAGCACATCATAGTAAGCATGGAGCATACTGATGAACACGCTCTTGCCGAAACGGCGAGGGCGAATAAAGAATAGGTTGTCAGCCTGGTCCTCCAGCAATGGGAGATACATAGTCTTATCGACGTAGTATTGGTTTCTGCTGATTACCTTGACGAAATCAGACACTCCGTAGGGAACTCTTTTCACTTGTTTCTGCTCCATGTCACTATTTGTTTTTTGAAATCTAAATTTTCACTTATCCTTTGCAAAGATAGTGCAAGCGAACGCAATGAAAGCTTGCTTTCAAATTGCTGAGCGCAGCCTATCTTATGCAAAAATACAACTTTATCCCGAAACCGCCAAACATTTCGCCCGAAAAATCTAACGGTCTGCTCTGGAACTCCTAAAAGGGTCGTATAGTTACGGTTCGTCGAAGTATTCCACGATGAGGCTCACCTGCTTGCGGCTGTAGAAGTCGGCGTTCTTGCTCACGTGGCATTGTGCCAGAGCCGTCTCCAACTCAGGGTTGTTGTGTATCCAGCGGCGCAGGCGTCGCATGGCGAGGGTGGTGTCGAGCATGGGGAAGTACATTTGCGCCAAGTCGGCCTTGAGGTATGCTTTCATTTCCATAAGTTTATAAGTTTGTCATGGTAATATGTAAGTTATGAGTGCAAAATTACAAAAATAATGATAACTACCAAATCTTTTTGTTATTTATTTCTTCCATCTATAAGGATTTTCTCAAATTCATCTTATCAATAGTCGTAAGTTTGATGGATATTATAGGTTTGCTACAGGTACTTCTACTTATTTGATGCAGTTTTCACTTTCTTTAATGGATTCTCTTGGCTATTCTCTTATCACTTTACCTACTTCAAGGTATTGCAAATATAAACCGAAATTCGTACTTTTGTAGCCGATTTTGAATATTCAAACCAATAATGAGGGTACGATATGCTTATGTGCCTGTACTTTTGCTTATGTCCTTCTCAGCGATGGCAAATGTATGGGCATCGTCTTTTCTTTTCCCTAACGGAAAGGGAAATCCTTATACTGTGTCAAGTGATACAGTAAGGGAGCATAGTGCCTCAAAGCAAAATCTGCAAGATTCAATCTTCAAGACACTCAACCTCGACGAGGTGGTTGTTGCCGCTGCCATGAAGGAAGTGGAGATGAAGGGCGACACCACGGTCATCAATGCCAATGCCTTCCAGACTCCAGAGGGGGCTTACCTCGAAGAACTCTTGAAACGAGTGCCTGGCTTGGAATACGACAAGCAGAACAAGACGATGACCTACAATGGCCTTCCCATCCACGAAATCAACGTCAATGGGGAAAGTTTCTTTGGTGGCAACAGCACCCTTGCCCTCGAAAGCCTGCCAGCTAAGTTGGTTAGCAAGATTAAGGTGTATGACAAACGGAGCGAGTTAGAGAAAATCACCAAGGTGCGCAAGGGTGGCGAGAACTATGTGCTCGACCTTCAGACCAAACGAGAGTTCAACGGCACGCTGATTACTTCGGCTGGCATCGGCAGGGGCAACAACGACAAGAAGGATGCCGAGTTGATTTCCAACCTCTTCCGCCAGACTGGCGATAACATTTCCGTGATAGCCAGAAGTGGCAACAAGAATATGACCTCTCGTTATCCCGACAATCGCCAGGACAATGTGGCGATGAACTTTGCCAAGAAGTTCTCCAAGCGGTTCACCCTCTATGGCAACATGATGTACAATCGTTTTGTGACTGGCAACGAGAACTCTGTGTATAGCGAGCAATACCTCACAACTGGCAATCGTTATCAGAACTCGGCATCCACCAGCACCAATCGCAACACGATGGGGAATGGATCGTTGGGCATGAGATGGAGCTTGGATGACAAGACCTATATCAATATCAGTGGAAACTTCAGCAAGTCGAAAGGTGACAATACCAGCGACAGCCAGCAATCCACCTCTTCTGATGAGGACGTACGTATCAACAGTATTACGAGAGCCTCGGAATCGAAGAGCGACAACCGTTCCTTCTCCGTCAATGCCGACATTACTCGAGTGCTCAACGGCAAGGGTACGAGCATCAGCCTTACGGGTAGTTATTCGGATAGCAAGACCACCAATGAGTCGCATTCCATTTCCGAGACCACTTACTATCAGTTGGAGAGCAGCCAGGGGGGCGACTCGGTGCTTTATCGCAACCAATACCAGCACTCCCCATCCACCAATCGTGCCTATTCCGTAGGCATCAACCTGACGCAACCCTTGGCTCAAGACTTGCGCCTGCAACTCGGTTATCGCTATGCTGCCAACCGACAGATGAGCGACCGAAGCACTTACGAGGGCGAGGCGTATCTGGATAGTTTGAGCAACCATACCCAAAGCAGGACTTTTACTCATGACCTCAGCCTCTACCTCAATTATGATGGCAAGCTATGGCAGGTGAACGCAGGTGTGTTGATGCAACCCGAGCGGAGAAGCCTTAACCAGAAGACAGGCTTGCTCCATGCCGACACGATAAGGACGAGCGTAAACTGGAATCCACAGTTGAATGTGTCTTGGCATCGAGGCAAGACCCGCTTCGAACTGATTTATGACGGTAGCAGCCGACAGCCCGACCTCGGTAGCTTGGTATCGTTGACAGATAACAGTGACCCGCTGCACATCACTCATGGCAACCCTTCGCTCAAGGCATCCTATAACCAGAGTTTTCGTTTGACAGGAAGAAACACTCGCCTCGGGCTTTCGGGCGATATATACTTTAGCAACATCTATAACAGTCAGACGCAAGCCGTCTTTTACGACCTTGCCACAGGCGGCACGGAGACTTATCCTGTGAATGTGAACGGCAACTGGAATATGCGTGCCAGCCTTCGCTATCAGAAGCGATGGAAGAAACGCTTCAACCTATCGGCTCGCACAGGTGCCAACTTTAGCCAAAGCGTAGCCTTGGTGAATGAGGGGCAGAGCGAGGAGCCAGACCGTAGCGTCACCCATAACACGTCGTATAATGCAAACCTGCGTTTGGGCTATCAGCCGAAATGGGGAGGTTTCGACTTGCAGGGCGATTGGCGTTACCGCCATGTCGCCAACCAGCTTAGGGGGACATCCAACTATACTCGAAGCTATACCTTTTCGCTGAACACTTATGCCGAACTTCCTCTTGGCTTCCAAGTCAAGAGCGATGTCGCCTACTCTTTCCGCAACGGCACGAACATCAAGAAAGGCGAGGACGACCAAGTGGTATGGAACTTGGGAGCATCTTGGCGATTTCTCCGAAAGAAGCAAGCCGAGCTGTCTTTCTATTGGTCGGACATCCTCAGCGACAAGAAAAACTATTACCGCAATGTTACGGCTACAGGACTGACGGAGAGTCACACCTCTCAAATCGGCAGCTACTTTATCATCACAATTAAGTATCGAATCAATCAACAATTGTGATAAATTACAGGAGAAATACCTAGAAAATACTGATTTTGTACGAAAAAACACGAAAATGTTTATGAATATCCCCATAAATGAGGATGGCGCATTTCACTATTTTTGAGTATTGCACACATTTTAAGAAATGTGTACCTTTGCAGCCGCATATTCAAGATAATATTTAATTTTAATTATAAACATTTTAAAAGTACAAAAGAACAATGAAAATTTTAAAGAATTTCATCGGTCTCGCTGCCATGGCTCTTTGCCTTGGCTTCGCTTCTTGTGGCAGCGATGATGATGCGCCTTCTTACAGTGCGGTGGCAGTTGACAACTCTCATCTCAAGACCCTTCTCGCAAGCAAAGGATATACATTCGACGAGAACGGCAAGTTGCTCCTCGATGACAAAGCTAACAACACCACTTCACTCGATCTTTCAGGCACACAGGTTGATACCGCCGCCCTGAAAGAGCTTTCTGTTTTTCCTAATTTGAAAGAGTTGAACCTTAGCAACAATGGCTATGGTGAGACTTTCGACTTTTCTGTTCTTCCTGCTCAGATTACAGGCATCGACCTTACAAATAACGACATTTACAACTATGACAACCTTGTAAAGGTAACTGTTGAGGAAAATGGTGACGAGACTGTAGAGAACCTTCACAATATCACCAAACTTTATTTGCCAGAGCAAGCTAAGTATAATATTGCTCAGCTCATGCGTTTCTATCGTCAGAACAAGTCTGCCATTGATGGTGGTACTATGGATGTTGAAATGCAAAATGCTAATGGTAGTTTGGAAAAATATAACACTTTAAGAGAGATTCCTGATGAAACTCTAAGAAAGACCCTGAAGGAAACATTTTCACAGATGTTTAATGGTGATAAGATTGATATTTCAAACTATATTCTTGATGGTAAACAGCGTATAGCAGCATTACAAATAACAGAGGGGGTATCTGACTTCGAAGGTATTCAATATGTTGTAGAAAGTCCATATTGGAATGGAGCATCTATTGCTTTGGCTTCAAACAATCCTGAAACAAAAGTTCCAACATTGAATTTATCTGAAAATATAAATGCTATAACACTATTAAACGTTTCAGTTGATGGAATAAACATACCAGATGATTCGAAGCTACGTTACATATATTTAGGAAATGTTTCTTCATTAAAAGTTATAGATTTAAGCAAGTCTGTTATTTTTGGGCAAAGAAATGGAAAAGATGATTTGGACACAAGTTCTGGTAGTGGAATAATTGTGTATGATTGTCCATCTATAGAATCTATAATTCTTCCAAACAAAGATAATTTACGTGCAAACTATTTGGACATCGAATGTCTGCCAAGTTTAAAACAGTTTGATATGTCTAAGTTTGTCGAATTGAATACACTTGTCATCGGAGATTTGCCAGAAACCTACAATTTAGTTTATCCAAACTTGAAGGAATTTGGAGATACGCAATTTAATTCAACAATGTTTGCAATTTCTAAGAATGCGTTTAATGCTTTCACGGATGTATCAGATGCATTTATCAAGAAATACTATCTGGCAACTCCTTCTTGTTTAACTTATCAAAGTTATATGTCAAGTGACAACAACAAAGCTTATAAGTGGTCAAGATATTATTAATTCTTACAATACATTGATATAATTCCATGAATCCGCTTGAAAAAGCGAGTTCTTTTATTAATTTCTAAAATAAACAATTATGTTAAAAAAGCTATTTATGTTTTTCGCTATTTTCATGGCAAGTGTTTCTGCTGTATGCGCACAGAACAGCGTGGGTTCTTACATTGGAACTTTAGATGTTGTCAAAATGAACGACAAGAACTACAATGCGGTAGAGAACCAAGAGTTTACCATTGACGATGAGTTGAACTTGTCTGGTAAAGTTGCTCAGATTGGCAGTATGCCTGGTACTATTTACATTGACTTGGACATCGTTGAGAATGGAACTACTCTAACGACAACAGCAAGCACATGTGGAACATTGAAGGTTCTCAACCTCTTTCCTATCACATTAGCCTTGACAGATTTCCACGGAACAGTTAATGGAGACGACATTGAATTTACAATTAAATGCAATGGCTTGTATAAGGACTCTCCAATTGCTGCAGAAGTTCATTATACAGGAAAGAAAAAATAAGGTACATCTCTTTGGTCTATGACAAAATGAGTTGTCATAGAGCAAATCTTGTTTGATAATGAAAAAGAAAAGTATATTTTTATCACTCGTAGTATTGCTCTTCTGTGCAGTATTCACATCATGCTCATCTGATGAGGAAATAACACAGGAATCCCCATCAGAAGAATATGTTGATAAAGCAAAGACCATTCTGACAAATGAAATAGTTTTGTCAACAAAGGCATGGATGGGAACTGTTGATAAAACCCACCTTGAAAGTGGTTGTCCTACAAAATTCAACTTCAATTGGAATGATGATGGTACGATGACATTGACCCTTAATGATTTTCATGTGGGTGCTATGCCATTCAACATCACCTTCAAGTGCAAGAATAAATTTATGAAGTTGAATACTTGGGAAAAAGACGAGTACAAAGGTGACGGTTGGGTAAAATTCAAAGGTACAGACGGTGTTGTTAGTACAACAAGTACTGATGAAGATTACAAAGGCGGTAGTGGTGCAACTGTGAATGGCTATCTCAATGTAAATACATTGCAAATTCAATTCATTGTAGATTACAATATGATGGGCGTCACATCACAGTGTCCACTTCAAGTGATTGATAAAAACCGTATCAATAACTTTGATACAGAGTTTGCTCAATACGAGAAAGACCTTGAACAGTGGAAAAAAGAAAATGGAGAAGGATAACTTTAAAGTTGTTCATATAATTAAGGAAAGAGGGGTATGCCCAAACATATCTCTCTTTCTTTTTGCAAGTAGAAAATGAAAGGAGAAGATATAAGCCATAGCGAGGCTAAAATCGTGTAAGGAATAGAAAATAACAAAAGGAACAAGCCTTTTCAACATATAAGCATCAAGCTATATAGAATAAGAAGAATTGGATAAAAAAGTAAAACGATATAAATGAAGACAATTAGAAATGTAATGCTCATCGCCTTGCTGATGATGCTTGCTCTCCCTATCGCCGCACAGCGAAAGGTGAAGTTTGCCATCGCAGAGAAGGCAACCGAGCAGCCAATCATCGGCGCAGTCATCTCTTACGCCGACAACGAGAAATTGAAGTCGCCACAACGTACCGTCACCAACATGGACGGTGAGGCAACCATCGAGGTGCCTCAGAGTGGCAAGTGTTTTTACCGTGTGGTATCAGTGGGCTACAACCCGCTGAACGGAACCATAGGCTCTGGTTCCACCCTCAAACTCTTCATGACCGAAGACGTGATGAAGGTGAACGAGGTGGTGGTTACGGGTTCTCGTACCGCCCGACCTATCAAGCTCTCCCCTGTCAGCACGCAGGTGCTCGGTGGAAAGGAACTGGTGGATGCCGGCTATGCCGACCTCACCAAGGCGCTGCAACAGGAGACACCGGGCATGAATATCCAGAAGGTGGGATTCGGCAACGAGATTTCCATGCAGGGCTTGGATGCCCGCCATGTGCTCTTCCTACAGGACGGTGAGCGACTGACGGGCGACATGGCGGGCAACCTCGACTATGAGCGATTCAACCTCCATGCCATCGACCGCATCGAAATCGTGAAGGGAGCCAGCAGTACCCTCTACGGAAGCCGTGCGTCGGGTGCCGTCATCAACCTCATCACCAAGAAGACCACCAAGCCTATCGACATTCAGGCAGGTGTGCGCTGGGGGCAGATGAACGAGCGCAACTACAAGAACCCGATGAAGAAGGACTTCCTCTATATGTTTGAGAAGAACGCCGACCGTCCGAACCTACAGAGTTGGGTATCGGCTGGTTTCAACGCTGGCAAGGTGACCTCGCAAACCGATGTATGGTACTCCTCCAGCGATGCCTTCTACATGTACCAGGCGGAGAACGACAAGAAGGTTTATACCAAGGAGGCGAACCCATGGCTCGACAAAGACGTGACCATCACGAGCGTAGCCTCCCGTCCGCCAATGGGCATTGAGGGTACGGAGCATATCTCGGTATCTCAGAAGGTCTTCTACGACCCCTTCAAGAACCTGGAGATTCTCGCCTATGGTAGTGCGTTCTATATGAACACCTACGACCTCATCCAGGACATGACCTTTAGTCAGGCTCGCGACTGGACGGCAGGAGCCAAAATCAAGTACTCCTTCAAGGATTGGTTTAAGATTACCGCCTCCTTGCATGGCGACTTCTACGACCGATTCAAGCGACACGAGCGCATCGATACACGTACCAAGGTTTATAAGAGCCGCATCTTCCAGCCACGTCTCTCCATCACCTCGCAGAAGTTTGAGGGACACGACCTCATTCTCGGTATCGAACATCTGAGCGACGACCTGACGAGCGACCGATTCAACGGCGATGCCTCCCACATCATGCGCACCCGTTCACTGAAGGAGACCGAGGCTTTCTTGCAGGACGAGTGGACGATGAACGACCACTGGATGGTTTCGGCAGGTGTGAGAACCAACTTCAGCCGTGCCTTTGGACTGATGGCGATGCCTAAGATTGCCTTCAAGTGGAGTCCGTCGGAGCACTGGGCATGGCGCGCCAACTACTCGATGGGCTATCGCTCGCCAAGCATCAAGGAGCTGTTCTTCAACTGGGATCACCTCGGTATGTTCATGATCAAGGGTAATGAGGACTTGAAGCCTGAGAAAAACAACTACGTGAGCGTCGGCACAGAGTTCTCCAATGACAACTTCTTTATCTCGGGCAATGTGTATGGCAACTTCTTCCGCAAGAAGATAGAGGGTGTATGGCGCATCTATGATATGCAGTACAACTTCGAATACACCAACCTCGCCAAGCAGAACCTCATTGGTCTCGAAGCCATCATGCGCTGGCACTTCCTCAAGCACTTCACGGCAAACGCCACCTATAGCTATGTGAACGTGAGCAAGACCGACGGCATACAGGTGAACACCACATCGCCTCATGCGGCAACGGCGAGCCTTGACTATAAATATACGAAGAAGAACTATAGACTGGGCGCCACCTTCTCGGCAAGTTACATGGGCGAGAAGAAATTCGATGTGCAAGACCGTCTCTCGGTGGATGGTGTGAGCCACGATGCTTACTTCCGTTGCGAGCTGCCACAATATGTGCTATGCAATCTTTCCGTCATCCAGACATTCTATAACAAAGTGAAGGTGACGGTGGGTGTCGATAACATCTTCAATTACGTGCCAAAGACCTTGGGCTCGGGCATCACCATGTTCAATGTACCAGCCACGGCAGGAGCCAAGGCACATGTGCAGGTGGAGATATTGGTAGATGAATTGGTTAAAGGATTCCGCAAGAAGTGAAGAATGAAGAGTGAAGAGTGAAGAATTCAATAGCTTTTCTTAATGATAACAATTATGAATATACTATATAATAATAAATACAAGAGTACTATTTTGGGCGCAGCCATTGGCTTGATGGCACTTTCGAGCTGCGTCTCTTACGAGGCAGAGAACTTCACAGGTCATACGCTTCCTCGCAAGACGGGATATAGTACCGGAGTTACTAACGACTGGCTGTATTTCGACCTCAAGACAGGGCATCGCTACAACGTGATGAACCCTAACCAGAGCGTCATCGCCTACATCGACGGAAAGCCTATAGCGGAATATTTCCACTATCAAGGTAGCGACAAGTTGGTAAAATACTGGAGCGAGGGTGTACAGAAGAACATCTTCGAGGATGCCGAGCGAGACGAGAACGGCGATACCATCTTTACCAAGAGCCAAGCCACAGGCAAGTTTACTTATAAGACGGTGAAGCGACAGGCAAGCAGCCTCCTCGTGATGGAGAACAAGGAGGATGACCCTCAGACAATGGCTTATCCAGCCAGCGAGTGGGACATCGCCTTCGATGGTTATCGCCTTCGCACCAACAGCGGTACGAGCGGTCCTGGAAAGGGTGGTGCCGCCGACCTCGGCTATGGCGAATACGACAAATGGACGAGCAAGGCACAGGTGGATGCTTATCTCGCAGAGAACAATCTCTCGTTCGTACCAGATGACTCGGCAAGCGTCTATGTCACCATGTCGCAGAACGACTGGAACAAGTATTGCATCGCCCACAACCTCGACATGAACGAGAACCCTTGGTTCGACCCTAACAATGGTCCTGCCAAGCAACTCGTGAGTGCCAACCCTGTGCTGGCGAATGCGATGAGTTTCTCTGGTCCACCTCCTGTATATTCTCCATCGTTCCATACCTACGTATTTCGCTCTTGGGATGGCGAGAGATATTACAAGCTCCAAATCATCTCTTGGTATGATGCCAATGTGGAGATTGGAGACGAGGGAGGAAGAATCAGCTATTACTTAGATGAATTGAAATAAACACTTTCGGCGGATTGCAAAATCCGCCGAACATAACAATCGAACAATATGAAACAATTGAATTGGTGGAAATCCATCGCATCGTTCCTTGTGGTACTCTTTACCATGCCTTTGGGACATGCGCTGATGATGATAATGGATAAGACGATGACTCCTGAGGCTGTGCATTACTCAGCCTTCTTTATGGGGTTGGTAGGTCTTATCATGGTAGTAATCGGTGTCTTCGCAAAGGGAGACACCAAGCAAACACTCTGGGGTCTCTTCGGAGGTTTGCTCTTCTGGACAGGTTGGATAGAGTTCCTCTTCCAGTACTATGCCACCCGATGGGGCACACAGCCTGAGATGGAGAATGGCGAGGTTGTGACTCGCCCTGAATATCTCATCCTTCCAGCTACCTTCGGTATGTGGATGATGGTGATGATGCTCTACATCTTCTCCACGAAGAATGGTTGCAACTTCATCAACTGGTGGCAGCGTGTGCTTTTCCGTTCTCGCAAGAACGAGATTGCCGCTCGTCCGATGACTCACCATGCGAGCATCGTCACCTTCATGGAGCTGAACATGATACTCTGGACCAGTTATCTGCTGCTGATGTTCTGTTACGACAAGAACTTCCTCGGCGACCATCATCCTGTTACCTCCATTGTGGCGGCAGCTTGCTTGATAGGTAGCTTCTTCATCTTCAAGAAGCAACTTAAACTCTCTTCTTGGGGAGCGAATATCCGTATGGCAATCGCCACGGTCATTGTATTTTGGGTGCCAGTAGAAGTGCTTGGACGGCTCGATTTCTTCAAGGAGATTTGGATAGAGCCTGAGAAGTACGCCACCCAGATGCTTTGCATCCTCGTGGCTTTCGTGGCATTGCTCATCTACATCATGATAGCGGCAAGAAAGAAGAAAGTACATGAGTAAAAGAAAACTATATTGGTGGAAATCCATTGTGTCGATGGGCGTGATTTTAGGAAGCATGCCCATCGTCCATTTGGTAGCACGAGTGCTGAAAGACAACTACGACGGCACACAATTATTGGGCGCAGGCATGTCTGTGGGCTTCGTGGGTATGGTGATGGTGGTTGTCGGAGTCTTCGTCAAGGGGCAGACACGCCAGACCTTGCTCGGACTCATTGGCGGCATGTTCTATTGGACAGGTTGGGTAGATTTTCTCTTCATGTATTACGCCCATCGTTGGGGAACCCATGCAGAGATAGACCCAGTGACAGGAGAGCTGTTGAGTCGCCCCGAATATCTCTTGCTCCCTGCCACATTCGGCTTGTGGGCAATGGTGATGCTGCTATACATCTTCTGTTCTCGCAATGCCTGCAATTTTCTCAACTGGTGGCAGACGCTCTTCCTTGGGAAGAACAAGCGACTGATAGCCGCTCGCCCGATGACACGTCACACAAGTATCGTCACCTTCATGGAAATAAACACGATGCTCTGGACCTGTTATCTCTTATTGATGAACCTCTACGACCCTCGGTTGTTTGGCCGTGAGAGTCCCGTCACCTTTGGTGTGGCTTTCGGAGCCTTGCTCTCCGCCCCATACGTGTTTCGCAAGCAGCTCCACCTACCATCGTGGGGAGCGAACATCAGAATGGGTACGGCGACGGTTATCGTGTTCTGGATAGCTGTGGAGGCATTCAACCGCACTGGTATCATCGGGAAACTCATCGACCATCCGAGCGAATACCCTTGGCATTGGGTGGTGATGGTGATAGAACTTTGCTTCTTGGCAGGAAAGATACTCAAGGATGCAAAGACTAAGAAAGAAAAGAGACAAGAGTGATAATCTGATAAGGAAATCAATGAAGAAAGGAACTTGGAGAAAACAACATAAATGGCTGGGCATCGGCATGAGCTTCTTCATGCTGATGTTCTGCGTGTCGGGTATCTTGCTCAACCACCGCTCGCTCATCAAGCGCGTGAACGTAAGCAGGAAGTATCTGCCAAGCCGTTATGAGTTTCAGAATTGGAATGGCGGATTGCTACGAGGTACGCTTGACCTTGGCGAGAATTTAATGGAAGATTCCATGGGATATGTAGATTCTTGTCACCAACTGTTGCTTTATGGCAATGGAGGCATCTGGCTCACCGATTCCAAGGCTTCCTACTTCAAGGATTTCAATGAGGGATTGCCGGAAGGTGCCGACTATCGCCAAATTAAAAATGTCATAAGGCTTGATCATGGAGAGATATTTGCTGTGTCTCCTTTTGGGCTTTATCGCTATGGCGTGCATGACACATGGCATGAGGTGAAAATGCCATTGGAGGATGACGAGAAGTTGACCGACATGACTTCGCATGGCGATACTCTTGTGGTGCTGAGCCGTTCTTTTGCTTACACGTCGCTTCCTCCTTATCAGACTTTCAGCCGTATTCAACTTAATGCTCCAAAGGATTATGACGGCAAGGTGACTGCTTTCCGTACTGTTTGGTTGCTTCATAGCGGAGAACTCTTTGGCGTAGTTGGAAAGGTTGTGGTCGATGCTATCGCCATCATCTTGGTGCTGCTTTGCGTAACAGGCTTTGTCTTCTGGAGGCGACCTAAACGAAAAGTGCTATTGAAGCATTCGCTTCATCTACATGACAAGATAGGGCGATACACCATCATCCTTACGCTATTGATTGCCTTGACGGGGTGGTGTCTTCGCCCACCAGTGATGATTGCGCTTGTATTGAACAAGATTCCTTCACTCCCAGGCACCACACTCCGGAGTGGGAATCCTTGGAACGACAAGCTACGCCTGGTTCGTTATGATGAGAGTTTCCATGACTGGCTATTATCTACATCGGAAGGGTTCTATTCCTTGAATCTTGAAAAGGCAACGGTGAAAGCGATTACTTCTGCTCCGCCTGTCAGCGTGATGGGATTGAATGTATTGCAGAAGGATGTAAAAGGTAGATGGCTCTGTGGCTCGTTTAGTGGTCTATTTGTTTGGAACAGACAACAAGGAACTTCCACCGACTACTTTACAGGCAAAACTGCACCAAAGAAAGCAGGTGCTCCCTTTGGAAAGAAAGCTATTGCAGGTATGAGCCAAGACTTCTCTACTCCTGTCATTGCAGAATATTATGAGGGAACAAACTTTTCCCCTCAACCTGCAAGCATGAACCAACTCCCGATGTCGCTTTGGAATGTGGCGTTGGAGGTGCATAGCGGCAGATTGTTCATCGGAAGCATTGCCACATACATCTTTATCTTTGTGATGGGTATCCTTGCCCTTTGGTGCTTGTGGTCGGGCTATAGAATTAAACTGAAAAATAAAATACATTGCACAAAATCCAATTCTTAACAAAAAGCGAAAACAAAACTGATAGCGGTGGATATTATAATCTGCCACTATCAGTATAATAATTCTGTTCGCCGATACCATGATATGGTCAAAATTGCAGCATATAAAGATAGCATAGCCAATCAGCTCACGAAAGAATCTTATGGCATCAAACGCATATTAGAAAACAGAAAGTGAGCTATAAAAGTTTCCTGATATGAAAAAAGCAGGTAGTTCTTCCATGTCCATTGGAATTACTACCTGTATTTTGTGTCTATATTCTTTTGAAGAGCCCTTCGTATTCATCATCTAAGATTTTCCAAAAAACATTCTTGCGTCCACCTTCTCTGACTATTAAGTTGAGTTCAGAGAGTTGCTTGAGATACCGTTGAACCTGTCGCAAGGAAATCCCCATATTTTCAGCCATTTGAGTGGCATTAATCTGAGGCTTTTGCGAAATCAACTTATAGATTTGTCGTTGAGCCTTCACAAATTCTTTTGTGACATTATCTTTTGCTTTTACGACATCATCAGTTTCTTTTGCGACATCTTTTACGACATCTTCCACTTCTTTTATGACATGCAGATTCTCTTTTACGACATTCGTGCCATAATTAGTGTTCACTGAATTAATATTTAGCCAAACTTTGAGCACAGCGAACTTTACGCTCCAAGTTGGTAAAGTACCTCCATATTAGCCAAATTTGGAAAAATACAAGACAAAGTCCCCTAAGGAACTTCATCACGTTTTTGACAAAGTAACACATTCCTGCCCAGCACTCGCTGGTATCTGGAAGCTTGGCTCTTATGTTGTTGGCTCGATAAATTCTCTTGCCTTACCTCTTTTTATTGGTCTAAGGTGAGGTTGGAAGATGCTGATGATACGATTTGCACAAACATGCACATTGTTCTCATGCATGTAGGATTGCTGTGCAAACATATCAAATGTTGCATTTAATGTACGTTGCTCATGTGGTTGCAAGAGAGCTTTACTTCCTCGATGTTCCACAAAAATTTCAGTTATCTTTCTGAGGTCAACTTTCAGATAATGAAGAAGATGCGAGATAGTCTCCTTCACGAGCTTACCTCCTTTCTTCTTGCGTTTGACAAGTTCCAAATAAAAACGTCGTGCTGTCTTGTAGCTACTTTTGACAAGAGGAATACCCAAAGACTTGCATAAGGTCGTGAGATATCTGTCCACGACTTTGCAACCGTCATGGATTATATCTACATCTACAGGAAAACGAACTTCGGCATCCGCACAAGTGGCGTCAATCTTTAATATGCCCTTGTGTTTGCGTCCTTGTTCATCTGTAAATTCCACCCCATTGTCATCAGGCTGGACTTGTGGCGTTGGCTCATTACCATCTACATTATCTTGGCTTTCTTTAAGCTTCCTGGTTTCTTCTTTTCTTTTGAGCTCACGCTGTAAGAGAGAGGTTGTAATCTCGTTAATCTCTTCCATACTTATGCGCTTCCGAATCGTGACAAACAAACTTGGATCAAATAATGGCTTGTCAGTAAATTCGGACAATCCACAAAGGTATTGCATATATGGATTCTCTTGAATCATCTCTATCGTTTCCTCATCGGAAAGGTTGAGCTTGTGCTTTACAATCATTGCACCTATTATCATACGAGCAGGTTTATTACCTGCACCCTTGTATTTGTTGTCAAGGCGAGAATTGTAAGTTTTTTCAATTTCTCCCCACGGAAGATTATCACCAAGAATCACCCAACGATTGGATTTGTTCAAACCATCGAAAGATGATTTGAACAAATCCAAAGTTAGGGGTTTATATTGTGAACTATACTTCATATATGATATTCTTTAACATGACAAAGGTACTAAATTTTAGTGAAACCGCCAAACTAAAAGTGTTATATATATCTAAATATCAAACACTTGTAATTAATTCAACACTAATTAGCTTTCTTATCAGCAAACTTGCCTTTGCCTCCTTCTGGATGGGTTATTGTATAGTTGCGTTGAGCACTAAGAAATCTTACAATTTCCCAACTTGGTTCCATATTGTCATATTCTATACGATGTACCGCAACGTAAGCACCTTTTGCACAATATTTGCTCCATTTTGATGAATATTTGACATTGACAACTTGGGTAGTATCAAGTACAATCCTTACATGCTCAGGAGTAACTTTTCTTACATAGCCGATGAATATATTTTGTTTGAAGTCCTTGATAACTTCTTTTCGTATGTCGCCAATATCTTCTAGTGTTAGGGATTCTATGCCTGTGTTTTCGGAACCAATAGTACTTGACTTAGTTCCTTCTGGCACTTTTGAGGTAGAATCAGTATCAGTGACTTTGTTTCCCTATTTTCCAAGAGACTTGAACATCTTAGTGATGCACTTTTTCTTCTGCTCCATGTTCGGGTGGACATAGAGGTTGAGGGTTGTTGTGATGTTGGCATGACCGAGCAAAACGCTCACTGCTTCATTGGTCAGCACATAGAAGTCTGTGTTTACCACCTTTTTCAGAGGCTTCACCATCGCCAATAATTCCTTATTCATCGGTATCTCACGGCATGAGTTCTTGGTCTTTGGCGTGTTGATGACCAATTCTGTGTGCTTGCGCTCACCCTCTATAATGTAAATGCGCTCAATGGTGCGATTCACGGTAATTGTACCGTTGTCAGTGTTGATATCCGACCATTTCAAGCTACAAATCTCTCCGATACGCAATCCTGCAGTCAGACTGATGTAGATGCCGAGGTTGCGAAACGTGAAGTTCTTTACTCCGAACTTCGTTTGACTATCACGTTGATGTCTTACGCATCAATCTTTTGTCTCCTTTATATCAGAAAGCGTTGCTTCAATGTCTTCGATTGTAGGCAACTGGCTTTGTATTTCTTCTGACATAAGCTTTGACAGTTGATATTCAGAGATGCCGATTGGCTGATTTGTTGCTTCCAGAGCGTATTGAGCCATCACGTTATTCTTGGTTTTGCAGATAAGCAATCCAATTGTAGGGTTGTCAGTTGACTTCTTCTTGATATGATTGACGGCACTCACATACATACCCAACTGTCCCAAATGTTCTGCTTTGAATTTTGTCACTTTCAACTCCACGACCACATAACAGCGTAACTCTAAGTGATAAAATAGCAAGTCGGGATATACAGTATCTTCCCCTACTTGTAGTGGAATTTGACTCCCGACAAAAGCAAAACCTGTACCCAATTCAAGTAAAAAGCGTGTAACATTTTGGGTAAGTCCTTGTTCCAACTCTCGCTCTCGATATTCTCCATCAAGGGTGAGAAAATCGAAATTGTATGGGTCTTTCAGTGTTTGGGCTGCTAATTCGCTTTGAGGATTCGCCAACAGTTTGTTAAAGTTATTCACGGCCTTTCCCTGTCGCTCATATAAATTGGTGTCAAGGAAATTGAGCAAGACAGCACGACTCCAGCCATTTTCTACGGTCTTGTTCAGATAGAACACAGCACGACCTACATCTTTACATTGCGATATGATGTACAAGTGATGCCCCCAAGGAACGGAGAAGAAAACGTTCTCGCTTATTGAGGCAACAGGTTGTTGCCCTTTGTCATCCCCTAATTGGGCAACAAGCTGTTGCCCAATTATAAGCTGTTGATTATAAAACTCATACCACTGTCTGATATACTTCAAGTTTCTATGTGAAAAGCCTTTCATGTCAGGAAACTCAGCCATTAGTTCACGGCTCAACTCCTTCAGCCAACCATCGCCCCAAGTGGCGGACTTCTGCTTCTCACAAATATCCGCCCCCATACGCCAATAAAGGCGGAGCAATTCTGTGTTAACCTTGATTGCCGCCTTAACTTGTGCGCTGCGTATATCTTTCTTCAACTGCGAAACCCAACTTTTGAACTCGCTGTTTCCTGCCAATGTCATATTTCCTGCCATATTCTATGCTTTTTTTAATAATCCACCAACTTGGCAAACAAAATCTTCCACAAGTTGTGGCAGATTTGAACCATTCAATATCTCTGGGATTGGAGTGTTGGCATTATCCACTTTCTGTAATTGTCCACCAGCTTGATGGACAAATTCAATTTGGCTTGAATAGAACGCAAACCAACGTTTGATATCATACAAATTGGTTCTGGAAAATCCTTCACTCTGAGGAAATTCTGAACGCATATCAAGGCTAAGCCTGTCAATTACCTTTGAGCCCCACTTATATTGTTTCTGCTTCTCGCAAATGTCGTTCTTGTCTGCCATATCACCTAATCTCTAATCCTTTATACATAACACCTACACCAATCCCAACTCTTTCAGATACCCCTTAATCTCCTTGTCAAGGTCGTGACGGTCAACCACAAACATCACCTTGTCCACATCATCCAACTCTGAAACGAGCTGGGCAGTCTTGAATGATGTCAAGGTCTTGCCTGCACCTGTTGTGTGCCAGATATAGCCGTTGTCATTGGAGTTTTCCACACGGTCGAGAATCTTCTCCACCGCATAGAACTGGTAAGGGCGAAGCACCATCAGGCATTTGTCACCCTCATGCAGCACGATATACTTACCTATAATCTTGCCCAACGTACACTTGTCGAAGAACACTTTGGCAAATTTCTCCAAGTCGTTGAAAGGTACATTGGCGGCATCCGTCCAGTTGAAAGTGAACTTATATCCATTATTCGGGTTATTGGCAAAATAGCGAGTATTTACACCATTGGATATGACGAACAACTGAATATAGTCGAACAAACCGTGAAAAGAAGTCTTGTGATAGCGTTGTATCTGGTTGTACGCCTGCTTCAACTCCACGCCTCTTCGCTTTAGTTCTATCTGAACCAAAGGCAAGCCGTTGATAAGTATCGTGACATCATAACGACACTTCTTTCTACCCTCAACCGTGATTTGATTGGAAACTTGAAACTCGTTCTGACACCAGTGGGTACGGTTTAGGAACTCCACCCACAGGCGTTCACCGCTTTCCAGTTCAAGAGGAAAGAGATCACGCAGTTTCTTTGCCTTTTCAAAGCGAGTGCCACCTTCAAGATAGATGAGTATCATTTCAAACTCAGACTCTGTGAATTCGGTACGCCCCAATTCTTCCAATTTCTTTTTATTGTGCTTCTCCAACTGTTTCTTGAAATTGGCAGACAGGTTCTTCTCCTCTTCAATGTGAACATATTCGTAGTTCATCTTTTGAAGAGTGTCTATAAGTCCATTTTCGAGGGCGGCTTCACTTTGTACTGACATATCTTATTTCTTTTTTCATTCTTGCGGATATGATATTGGCTATCGCCATTTTGCCTACAAAGATAACTGATTTTAATGAGAAAACACAACCATAAGGTTGTTTTCTGCAAAAATAAGGCAAAATTGTGCGATTAATTTGTCATTTGTAGCCGTTTATACTCCAAAATAAGACTTATAACCCAACCAATCGTTTCACTCGTTGTACTATGCAATTTCTGAAATGTTCTGATAATCGAAACGCTTGGTTTCGATTATCAGAACAAGTGATACTCATTATCGAAACAAACTGTTCCGATGGTCGGAACAAAATACTACCTCGGGAACTTCCTGATAGAAGTCGAAAGTAGGGCTTTCGTAACCATTTTGATGGAAGAGGGCGGCGATGTCGGATTGTTGCTTGACGGAGAGCCATTTCTCGCCTCGGTGATGACGGTAGTAGGAGGTTCTTCCGTCCAGGAGCCTCATCATCTGCTCACGCATTTTGGCGATGTGGCAACCTCTCACCTGGTCGAAGAGGTGTGAAAAGCCGGCTGCCTTGCGCTCCATGGTGGCGCGACAGTAGCGTGTGCACCCTCCTGGCTGGCGATGGGCATCGGGACGCACGGTGAGGATAGCCTCGTCCATGGGCACATCCTTGTCGATAAACTGCGTGGAGATGAAGGCGGCGCAATCTGCTGATTGGCTGCATGTCGCATTGTAGCAGAAATACCAATGCTTCTTTTGAATTAGCGAGCGGTAGATGTCGCCCAACTGCTGAGGCTTCAAAGAGCCCTTTGTTTTTGTGTCTTTCTTTTTCATGGTTTTTAATGTCTATTTTTATATAAGATAATGCAAAGTTAGCATAAATATTTGAGATAGGCAAGAAATCGCAAGAAAATTTTGCTGTTTCAGATTTTCTTTGTAATTTAGCGGCGCAAAACGTAAAGAAGTTGAGATTATGGCAAAACAGGTAAATTGCTATCCTGTAGGAATACAAACTTTCTCGAAGATTCGCGAGGATGGTTATCTCTATGTGGATAAGACAAAATATATTGTAGATTTTAGGCAGAAGAAGATGACGTATGTCTTTCTGAGTCGTCCGAGACGATTCGGAAAGTCGCTCTTTGCCTCTACACTCCAGGCTTACTTCGAGGGGCGGAAGGAACTCTTCGAGGGACTTGCCATTGCTGATTATGAGAAAGATTGGGTCAAGCATCCTGTGCTACATTTCGATATGAGCGGCGCCAAACACATGGATGAGGAGCGATTGGAAAGGTACTTGGCAGACATACTGGATGACCAGGAGGCTGTCTTCGGCTATAAAAGCGAGAAGCCTGATGCAAATATTCGGTTGAAAGATCTTGTGGTCAATGCCTATAAGCAGACCGGACAAAAGGTGGTCATTATCATCGATGAGTATGATGCTCCTTTACTTGATGTAGTGCATGAGGAGAAGAACTTGAATTCTCTCCGCCTCATTATGCAGAACTTCTATAGTCCCATCAAGAAGCTTGATCCATACCTAGAGTTTACCTTCATCACGGGTATCACGAAGTTCTCCCAGTTGAGCATCTTCAGTGAGCTGAACAACCTCGACAACATCAGTATGTTCGACCAGTACTCTGCCATCTGTGGCATCAGCAAGACCGAGCTTACCACGGTGATGAAGCCTGATGTGGAGGCTCTTGGCGAGGCTCTTGGTATGACGTATGAGGAATGTTTGGAAGAGTTGAGAAAGTTCTATGATGGCTATCATTTCAGTGAGAAGTCGGAGGATGTCTTCAATCCGTTCAGTTTGGTGAAGGCCTTGAATGCCCAGAAAATAGCACCCTATTGGTTTGGTTCGGGTACGCCAAGTTACCTCATCAAAACTTTGAAACACTATCATGTCAATGTGATGGACATCGAGAAGAAGAGCTGTGATGTGGATGACTTCGACGTATCGCCGGAGCAGATGACCACTGCTCTTCCGATACTCTATCAGAGCGGTTATCTCACCATCAAGAAATACAACCCGATGTTGCATCGCTATACCTTGGAGTATCCTAACAAGGAGGTGAAGATAGGTATG
>DKCU01000088.1 GCA_002451555.1 Candidatus Segatella albertsiae | reverse complement strand
TTTTTTATTACCTTTGCACAAAAATAAAGAATTGTGCACAAAATGCATAAAATTTGTAAGAAATTAAAACTTTAAACTAACATATTATTATGGTAAAGATTACTAAAGAGGCGGCTCTTGCATATCACTTGAACGGCCGTCCTGGAAAAATCGAAGTAAAGCCTACCAAGCCTTACCACACTCAGACAGACTTGAGCTTGGCTTATTCTCCTGGTGTTGCATTCCCATGTCTGGAGATTCAGCAGAACCCAGACGACGTTTACAAGTACACCGACAAAGGCAACTTGGTCGCTGTTATCAGTAACGGTACAGCTGTACTCGGTCTTGGTGACATCGGCGCCATGAGCGGAAAGCCTGTGATGGAAGGCAAGGGATTGCTCTTCAAGATTTATGGTGGCATCGATGTTTTCGACATCGAGATTGCAGAGAAAGACCCAGAGAAGTTCTGCGAGACCGTAGAGCGCATCGCCCCTTCTTTCGGCGGTATCAACCTGGAGGACATCAAGGCTCCTCAGTGCTTCTATATTGAAGAGCGATTGAAGAAGACCCTCGACATCCCTGTGATGCACGACGACCAGCACGGTACTGCCATCATCTCAGCAGCAGGTTTGAAGAATGCACTTGAAGTTGCCGGCAAGGACATCTCCAAGGTGAAGATTGTTGTCAATGGTGCCGGTGCCGCTGCCATCAGCTGTACCAAGCTCTATGTGGCATTGGGCGCAAAGGTGGAAAACATCGTCATGCTCGACTCCAAGGGTGTTATCACCAGCGACCGCGAGAACTTGACAGAGCAGAAGAAGCTCTTCGCCACCGATCGCCGTGACGTTCATACACTTGAGGAAGCCATCAAGGGTGCTGATGTATTCGTAGGACTGAGCAAGGGCAACGTGCTCTCACAAGACATGCTCCGCTCCATGAACGAGAACCCTATCGTGTTCGCCTTGGCTAATCCTGTGCCAGAGATTAGTTACGAGGATGCTATGGCAAGCCGCCCTGACGTACTGATGTCAACAGGTCGCTCCGACTATCCTAACCAGATCAACAATGTGATTGGATTCCCTTACATCTTCCGTGGTGCCCTCGACGTTCACGCCCGTGCCATCAACGAGGAGATGAAGCTCGCTGCCGTTCACGCCATCGCAGACTTGGCCAAGCAGCCAGTTCCTGATGTTGTCAACGAGGTATATCACGTCAACGACCTATCATTCGGTCCAAAATATTTCATTCCAAAGCCAGTTGAC
Organism: Candidatus Segatella albertsiae; assembly: GCA_002451555.1. Taxonomy (GTDB): domain Bacteria; phylum Bacteroidota; class Bacteroidia; order Bacteroidales; family Bacteroidaceae; genus Prevotella; species Prevotella albertsiae. Next base: position 9,925 of record DKCU01000088.1, on the reverse strand, counting down.
CCACGTCTTATCACTGAAGTCAGCGCAGCTATAGCCAAGGCTGCCATGGACAGCGGCGTAGCACGCACTCCTATCACAGACTGGGATGCTTACAAGCAGCACCTCCGCCAGTTGCTCGGCCAGGAGACCAAGTTGACCCGCAAGCTCCACGACACAGCCCGTCTCCACCCGCAGCGCGTAGTCTTTGCAGAAGGCGGCAACCCAACTATGTTGAAGGCAGCTGTACAAGCCAAGACTGAAGGAATCTGCGAGCCAATCCTCTTGGGCAATCCAGACCGCCTGAAGCGTGTAGCTAACCGACTGAAGCTCGACTTGGACGGAATCCAAATCGTAGATATGCGCGCAGACAACGAGCAAGGTCGCCGCGCCACATTCGCAAAGCACCTTGCCGAGAAGCGTTCACGCGAGGGCTATACCTTCGAGGAAGCTTACGACAAGATGTACGAGCGCAACTACTTCGGTATGTCTATGGTGGAACAAGGCGATGCTGACGCATTCATCACCGGTCTCTATACCAAATACTCCAACACCATCAAGGTGGCAAAGGATGTCATCGGCATCCGTGAGGGTTACAAGACATTCGGTACTATGCACATCTTGAACACCCAAAAGGGCGTTTACTACATTGCCGACACATTGATCAACCGCCATCCAGACCAGGATGTCCTCACAGACATCGCCAAATTGTCTGCCGGAACAGTGAAGTTCTTCAACGACGAACCAGTCATGGCCATGTTGAGCTACTCCAACTTCGGTACAGACACCATGGGTTCCCCTGTTAAGGTCAAGAAGGCAGTTGAGGAAATGCAGAAAGAGTTCCCTGACTTGGCGATCGACGGAGAGATGCAAGTCAACTACGCACTCAACAAGCAATTGCGTGACGAGAAGTATCCATTCTCTCGCCTGAAGGGCAAGGATGTCAACACCTTGGTGTTCCCTAACCTGAGCAGCGCCAACGGTGCATACAAGCTTCTGCAAGCCCTGAGCCCAGAGGCGGAAATCATCGGCCCTATCCAGATGGGACTCAACAAGCCTATCCACTTCACCGACTCAGAGAGCAGCGTACAGGACATCGTAAATGTCACTGCTGTGGCTGTCATCGACGCATACGTCGAGAAAATCAAGAACAACAAATAACATGAATACAAGTCAATAAGTCCAAGGTATCCCGAGCTTATTGACTATACTATAAGTCGCCCTGAACGACAAAAGCAATTTGTCATCAATGCTTTTGCTCATTCAGGGCGACTTTAATTATTTAATGTGAAATCAGGAAAAGTCACACCTTACCTAGACACTAAAACTATCTAGGCAGACAGTACTATTTTCTTGGGCAGACAGCCTCCCTGTCCTGCGCAGACAGTGAGAGATAGATGGCGCAAGGAAATTTTCTACATTTCTAAGGAATATCAGCACTATAGAATATAAAATTCCGATACAAAGAGATATAGAGTTGAAGTGTACGAAACAGGCATAAATCTTAAAATAATCATAATAGCAAACGTTTGCACAGAAATATTTGGTTAATGTCCGTTAATATTTCGGATTGTGTGGGCGCACAATAAATTTAGAAGAAAATAGCCAACAAAATATTTGGTAGTATCAAAAATAAGCAGTAACTTTGCTACCGTTATCCTGAAAACAATCTTTTTACCTTAAAGGAAGACTAATACCTATTGAAGATTTGGAGCGGTAGCCTGTGAAGGTCATCGCTTTTTTTGTACCCATACCGAAATGTTATAATTATTTAGAATTTGAAAAGATTACAAAAATATATTGTATTTTTTCCAAATTTGTTTGGAGGATAAAAAAATTATGCTTACCTTTGCACCAGAATTTAAAAGTAAATGAATATGAACAACGTAAAAGAGGCATACAACAGACTCATCGAATGTGACATAAGACCATCAGTCCAAAGGATAGCCATCATGGATTACCTCCTAACGCATCCTATTCATCCTACAATCGATGACGTATATAAAGGACTTTATAAGTCTATCCCTACACTCAGTCGCACTACGGTGTATAACACATTGAGAATGATGAGTGAGAAAAATGCAGCACAGATGATTACCATCAACGAGCATCGTGTCTGCTATGATGGGAACACGAAACCACACGTACATTTTTTATGTAAAGAATGTGGCAAAGTAATAGACTTGTTTGACGAAAAAGCACCACAGCTCAAGAAACCCATCTACATAGACGGCAACTTGGTAGATGAAATGCAGCTCTACTACAAAGGCATCTGCGCTGAGTGCGCCAAAAAGAAAAAGTCTTAACGAAGAAGAAATTCCATCACCCCCTACAGAAATATTTAGGGGGGGAATCGAAATAATACAAAAACAAAAAAAATATTATTAACTTAAAAACAAAAACGTTATGAAGAAGAAATTTATTTGCACAGTATGCGGTTATATCTATGAAGGTACAGAAGCTCCAGAGAAGTGTCCTATCTGCAAGGCACCTGCCAGCAAGTTCAAGGAAATGGAAGATGCAGTAGATGACGACTTGACTTTCGCAACCGTACACGTTTTGGGTCAGGCTTACAAGGATGGTGTCAATGAAGATGTCATCAAGGGTTTGAAGGACCACTTCAATGGCGAGTGTGGCGAAGTAGGTATGTACCTAGCTATGGCGCGTCAAGCTGACCGCGAGGGTTACCCAGAAATCGCCGAGGCTTACAAGCGTTATGCCTACGAGGAGGCCGACCACGCATCTCGCTTCGCTGAATTGCTCGGCGAGGTATTGGGTGACACCAAGAGCAACCTTGAGGCACGCATCGCGGCAGAGAAGGGTGCTTGCGAAGACAAGTTCCGCATCGCCAAGTTAGCCAAGGAGCAAGGCTCAGACGCTATCCACGACACCGTACACGAGATGGCTAAGGACGAGGCACGCCACTGCGCTGGCTTCGCTGGCCTCTACAAGAGATATTTCAAGTAATAACTCAAGTTTCTTATATCCTATATATATAAAAGCGGTCGATAAAAATAAAGACTGCAAAGTATAAGTAATAAGATGATAAAACGATAGGACGCATCCTCGGCCGAGGTGCGTCCTATTTCGGTTAAAGAAATGAAACTTTTGAAGAATAAATTTGGAGGGATGAAAAAATAATCGTATTTTTGCCAAACAAAACTAAAAGACTTTTATGATGAAAGAAAACAACATAGAAAAGCTCGTTGGCGAAAATCTCAACTTTGTCAAATCAGTCGCCAACAAATACACCGGCCAGGGAGTTGAGTTCGACGACTTGGTGAGTGAAGGATACATGGCGATGGTTCAGGCTGCGCAAAAGTTTGATGGCTCAAGAGGTTCCCATTTCATAGGATATGCCTCGCCATTCATCCACAAGGCTATGAAGCAAGCGATCGCACAATCGGGCGTATGCCGAGTTCCAAAGAACTTGCAGAAACAAGTCGCCCGCACCACCAACAGTACGGTTTCCATCGACACCCCTTTGAACGACAATACGCACTTCACGCTACTAGACGTAATTGTCAATAAAGATGCCTTGATGGCAGATGACAGCGCAGCCTTCAGCCAGATGATGAAAGATTTACAAAATTGCATCGAAGATCTTGACGAAAGAGAAAAAGAAGTCATTAAGAAATTCTATGGCATCAACGTCGGCCACCTCACCTTGGCAGCCATCGGAGAAGACATGGGACTGAAACGTGAGAGAGTGAGACAAATCCGAGACAAGGCATTGCGAAAGATAAGCAAAAGCGCGACGAGTAAAATTCTAAAGAATTTTCTGAGAAAATGAAAATTGCCCCCAAAAGGCGGCATCATAACAAAAGAGTTGCTATCATCCATCAGATGATAGCAACTCTAATCATTTTCATACACCACTATTCGAAATTCCAAAAACTCTTTCACATCCCCAAACCTTGAAGCAACAAATCGCATGACGAAGATTACTTCATGTGGTCCTGACGATATTGGCGAGGGGTAACACCCAAGCGCTTATAGAAATTGGAATAGAAACTTTGCCTGGTGCTAAAGCCAGCCATCTCCGCTATGTCCTCTACCGTCAACTTCATATACCTCTTGTCGGTCAACAAAGACATTGCGTCGTTCACACGATAGTCATTGACCAACTCAGGATAGTTCTTATGAAACCTAGTGGCACAAACGGCAGATACATACCGAGAGTTTGTGTGCAAGTCCTCAGCCAACCTTTTTGTGTTATAGTCTTTGTCCTTGTACTTGCCTTCCGTAACTACAATTCTCAAGATTTCATCACGAAGTCGGTCTTTAGTCTCTTCACTCAGAAGCGTCTGGTAACGTGCGCTCTTCTCTTTTTTAGGGGTAATATTATACTTAGCCATAACGATTTTTGTAATTAGTTTCGACAAAGATAGTTTATTTTTATAAAACCTCCAAACTTTTTCAACTCTTTTTTGAATTTTAAGTAAAAAAAATTGCCTATGTGAAAGAAAAACATTAATTTTGCAAAAAGAAAGAACGACGTATGTCATGACAAACTAACTATATTTGACAAAATGAGACAGATCAAGCTATTTTTCAAAATATACATTTTGTTTGTATTGCTATTTGTAATACAAAAACCATTGTTCATGCTTTTCACCATCCACACCGCCAACCAGCCGATAGACAGTCCCGTGGCTACGGCATTCTCAGTGATGTGGCATGGCTTGACTCTAGACTTGTCTATCGCCGGTTACCTAACAGCCATTCCCGCCCTATTGCTGATTGCCTCCATTTGGCTCAGGGAGGAAATCATCAAGCCTGTATTGAACGTCTATTTTGTGATTGCAGCCACCATCATCAGTCTCTGCTTCACATTAAATATCGCATTATATCCATACTGGAGTTTTCCGTTGGACAGCACCCCACTCTTCTACTTCTTCACTTCTCCGAAAGACGCCTTGGCGAGCATCAGCATTTGGCAGACGATACTGGGACTGCTGGGTATAGCATTATGCACCGTGGTTATCTGGGGAATTTTCAGACTCTCTTGTCTGCCAACCCAAAGAAAGAGAAGTCGCTATACATATTATAATAGGTATAGCAGAAGTAGCTGGTCGGATGGCATAGACAAGCACAGAGGGCGCACCTCCATCATCATGCTGATACTTACGGGATTATTGTTCCTGCCCATCAGGGGCGGCGTAACCGTTTCTACAGCCAATACAGGAAAGGTGTATTTCAGTTCCAACATCTATGTCAACCATTCTGCCGTGAATCCGCTATTCAGTTTGATGGAGTCGTTGACCCATCAGGAAAATTTCGCCGAACAATATCGGTTCATGGACGAAAAGGCTGCCAACAAGATATTTTCTGAGTTGGTGAGCAGCAGCGACCAAAACACATATCCGCTATTGAAAGAAGAATCAAGAAGCGGCACACCCGACATTCTCGTCGTCATCATGGAGAGTTTCGCCTCAGACCTGATGCCATCCATGGGCACCTGCAAGGACGTTGCCGTCCAATTGGACTCCATTGCCCAGAAGAACATCGTCTTCACGAGATTTTACGCCAATAGTTTCCGTACGGACCGAGGTCTCGTCTCCATCTTGAGCGGCTACCCTGCGCAGCCAACGACAAGCATCATGAGGTATCCAGCCAAAACGGCTCACCTGCCATCCATCGCACGAACTCTCATGAACAAGAGAAACTACACTACCTCCTATTATTATGGAGGAGACGTAGATTTCGCCAATCAACGTTCCTACCTTGTTTCGCAAGGATTCCAAAACATCGTCTCAGACACAGACTTCCCTATCGAAGAAAAGCTGAGCAAATGGGGTGTTCCAGACCATCTGGTAGCCAACAGACTGATGTCGGACATCAAAAAGCAACAAAAGGGAAAACCATACTTCCGAGTATTCCAGACATCGTCTAGCCACGAGCCATTCGATGTACCTTACAAACGGCTGAAAGACAAACGTCTCAATTCATTTGCCTATACAGACAGCGTAATAGGAAGCATCATGAGACAATACAGCAAGCTGCCAAGATGGAAGAACACGCTCGTCATTTTGGTGCCAGACCATGTAGGAAGCTACAAGGAGCATCTCGACAATTTTGACAGAAGTCGCTATCAGATACCACTGATATTGGCGGGTGGAGCCATCAAGAGACCTTTGAAAATAAAAATCATCGGTTCTCAGCAAGACATCGCCGCCACACTCTTGGGGCAATTGGGGTTGGAGCACAAGGATTTCCTCTTCTCCAAAAATATGATGAGCGATGCCACGCCTAAGTTTGCCTTCTTCACCGTCCCAGATGCATTTGGAATGGTAACAGAAGAAAACTCCCTCATCTACGATAACCAAGCACAAAAAATCGTTTACGACAAGGGAGACAAGAAAGGCTACAATCTTCGCAGAGGACAAGCCTACCTCCAGAAGTTATACGACGACATCAGTTCCAAATGATGGAAACTCCATGGCAAAACGTAGATGCTCGGACAGCAGAAGCAAAAGCTAGCCGAGCAAATAGCGAGGAAAGGAAAAAGCAGAATGCGAGTAGAGCTAAAGCAGAAAGCATGTAGAGCAAATGGAAAAACTATAGATAAAAAAGTTATCGGAAAGAATCATGAACGAATTCTTACAATATTTAAACCAAGTAGATACAAGAGTGTTCCTATACTTCAATGGATTCCACAACCATTACTGGGACTACTTCATGACGATGTACTCATCAAGATTCATATGGGTACCATTCTATGCCAGTTTCTTATATGTGATGATTCGGAATTTCCATTACAAGGTCACCCTCGCTTGTCTTGGGTTCATCATTGCGATCATCTTCATATGCGACCAGACGGCATCAACGATATTAAAGCCCATGGTAGAGCGAATGAGGCCAAGCAATCTTGACAACCCCATCTCTCCCATGGTGCATGTGGTATTCGACTATAGAGGCGGTAGATACGGATTCCCCTCATCTCATGCCGCCAACGCATGGAGCATGGCTTTCTTTGCGATGTATCTCGTCAGGAGAAGCAAATTGTCATTGTTCCTCACATTCTGGGCATTGCTGATGAGCTACTCCAGGATATACCTAGGCGTCCACTATCCAGGCGACTTATTGGTAGGAACCTTGATAGGGTTTATAACAGCCTCGTTGAACTACATGGTTTTCAAGCATTTCGCCAAGGAATACACCGACCAGTTTGTTCCTTCCGCCAGAAAGCTCAGGTATGCCAAATACCCGATAGCCACAGGCCTTATATCCATTTGGGTCATGTTGGTGGCTAGCGGCATCATGATGTACATCAAATAACAAAGATGACATTTACCTGATGAACTAGCCAAATAACGATGCTATCATTTGGCAAAAGACAAAGACAAAAAATAAAGGAATGATATACTAACCCTTAATTAAATAGTAATAATATGAAGAAATTATCAATTATTGCCCTCGGCTTGGGCTTGTTGGCCATCACAGCATGTAAAGACAAAAAAGCCGAACCAGCAGCTGCACCAGCAAAAGCTGAAGTAGAGGTCATCAAAGACTCAGCCTTCCAACAGAAGGTAGCAGGCGAATACAAGAGCCTTGACCAAAAGACAGTCATCACGCTCAACAGCGACTTCACCGCTTCTGTCAAGGAGTACAACAAGGAATACTACAAGTGGGCATTTATCACAAAACCAGAAGCTAACGAAATCAACATCAAGTTGATTCGCAAAGGCATGGATACTGACATCGAGGATGACGCACTTGTTGACGTTGAAGAGGGCAAGATTGTTGTCCACAACGAGACTTTCCGCAAGGCTGCTAAGTAAAACAAGACTATGATAGTATTTCCATGTGCCAAGATCAATCTTGGACTTAATATCGTAGGAAAAAGAGAAGACGGTTACCACAATCTGGAAACCGTCTTCTATCCCATCCCATTGTATGACGCACTAGAAATCAAATACATGGATGAGAAATTTCCAAGCGATGCGGCCTGCGACCTCAAGGTGACAGGCAATGCCGTGGATTGTGACGAGCGCAACAATCTTGTCGTCAAGGCATACGACCTCTTGGCAGCCAACTTCAAGTTGCCTAGAGTCCACGCCCATCTGTACAAGCACATTCCTTCACAAGCAGGACTGGGAGGAGGTTCCTCCGACGCTGCTTTCATGATACGACTGCTTGATGAAAGATTCAGGCTCAACATAGGCAATCCCGAGATGGAAAGATATGCCGCCCAACTAGGTGCAGACTGTGCGTTTTTCATCGAGGCAGAACCAGCGTATGCCGAGGGTATCGGCAATGAGCTCCAACCCGTCGATGCTCCCCAAGGCAATCTCAATGGCTATTACTTGGCATTGATCAAGCCCGACATCGCGGTTAGCACCAAGGAAGCTTACAGTGCCATCACCCCTAAGAAGCCATCCAAGAACTGCCGCGACATCGTACGACAACCCATCGAAACTTGGAAAGACGAACTTGTCAACGACTTCGAGGAGCCCATCTTCAAGATGCACCCAGAGTTGGAAGAAATCAAAAACAAGTTGTATGAGCTAGGAGCTGAATATGCATCAATGAGTGGTAGCGGAAGTGCCCTCTACGGCATCTTCAAGAATGAACCAGAGAAAATAGAATCATACTTCAAGGGAATGTATTCAGAAATCCTTCAGTTATAAGATATCAGCAGGATTTCTGAAATAAAAGCGAGCTGTACGGTTAGAATAATCTATGCGCCCCGAAGGGGCAGAAGCACCAAGCCTAGGGCAACGCCCTAGGTAATATGTAAGCAAGAATGTCGCCCTGGGCTTGGAGCTTTTGGGCTTTGGCTTTCCCTTCGGGCCGCCGATTTTCAATTCAGCCCGTCTCAACCGTTCAGTTAGAATAAAAGTCAGCCAGACTCTTGCTATTAAAGAATGAAAAGGACGACGGAATATAAAGTAAAAACGAATTATAGACAGAAACGATATGAATGAAGAAACTCATCAGAAATTGATGGAAATAAAAAGGAGTTTCCGATTGATTATGAATGGCCCAACATCCCAATCCATGACACAAAAGGGCGTGGGATACAAAATCAATTGGGGAGTACCTTTTATAGAATTGAAAAAGATGGCTCCCACTTACGGGAAAGACTATGAACTTGCCATTGAACTATGGAAGGAGAACATCAGAGAATGTAAGATTCTTGCCACACTCATCATGCCAGCAGAAAAAATGCTGCCTGAGATTACCGATATTTGGATGGAGCAAGTAACCAACCAGGAGATGGCAGAAATGCTAGCCTTCAACCTTCTTCAATTCGTAGATTACGCACCAGTCATCGCATACCAATGGATAGCTAGCGACAAGCCCCTCTATCTAATAGCAGGGTTCAACATCCTCGCTCGTCTGTTTGGCAAGGGACAGGAAGCAAACGAAAGAGGCATCAATGAGTTTCTCGACCAAGCAGCCGCTGCTTTGCAAGACGACAACATGGGTGTCAAACATGCCGCCGCCAATTGCGTCATCCGCTTTGCAGACCTAGGTGAAGAATACGACAAGATAGCACACGCTGCTCTCAAAGGCATATTCGATTTCTAACTTTTCAATTCTACATCCCAAACCAAAGGGGTGTGTCATAAGTCTAAACTATAGCTGATTGCCCTCTCAGGGTACTTTGGATAGGACTTATGCCACACCCCTTTGATTTTTATACCAAACGTATGGTATGTTCTTTACTACCTATGTGGTAGTATTTTTACACCCCATGTGGTATTGTCCATATCACGAAATCGCAGTACCTTTGCACCCAGATAATTCAATAAGATTATCTGCACTTTTGGCATCATCATGTCTATAAAAAAGGCAGATAAAAACAAAAAAAATAGAGAATATAATAAAAAAGGTATAGATATGGACAACAAGACTATCAAACATCTCAAGGAATTGGAGGCAGAGTCTATCTACGTATTGCGTGAGGTAGCAGCCCAATTCGAACGTCCGGTCATCCTCT
>DKCU01000109.1 GCA_002451555.1 Candidatus Segatella albertsiae | reverse complement strand
CCCTGTAAGGGCAAAAGCATCCCATATCCAATGCTTTTGCCCTTACAGGGCGACTTTTTGGGGGGCATATAACCCAGGGCGTTGCCCTGGGCTTGATGCAGATTGCCCTTTCAGGGCGCATTTGGTATGACTTATGACACGCCCTCGTAATCCGTGACTAATATATTGAAAAGAAATCGCCCCGATTGCATCACGCAGTCGGGGCGATTCTCTTTTTACTAAATCAACAAAAACTAATAAAATTTTATTCAACCTAAAATCACTCTTCTTACCGAAGAACTAAACCTAGAGTCATTCATCTATTTTTACCTATACATACTTATATGAAAAACCAAAACTGCATGAAACAAAAAACTTTTGTAACAATGTATGCATGAATCCTGTTTTTTTCTAATGCAAAGATACGACGAATTTCTCTAAGATGAATAAAAACAATTAGTATTTCTTGCATAAAACGTGAGCAAACGTTTGCACAATCGATATTGTCGCAAGCATTTGCACATCAATCATTTGCATATTGTAAATGCTTCATCGAATGTCCGCCCCACGTGGTATCATCCACATATTGGAAACCGAGTTGGGTATAAAGAGCCTCAGCACGAGGATTTCCCTTATCGACCAACAAGCCAACGGCAGGCAATCCCAATTCCTTACCTTTGGCGATGGCAGCTTGCAACAATTGCTTGGCAAAGCCCTTGCCACGGAAATTGGAAGAGACAGCAAGGCTGTCGATATAAAACTCGCCCTCTTGAGTCTCTGCAGCCATTCCCGAGTAGTCCATGCCAAATTTACGCAAAGCCCCCTCGATGAAACGACTGCGCAGATGATGAAGTTTTCCACCGTCATACGCCACGCAGACACCTGCCAAGATACCGCTGGATGTCACGGCTACCAAGGTGTTGCGATAACTGTATTGGCTATCCTCCATCTCCACGAGCGAGGTCATCAGATTGTGAAAATCCACCAATGTATGTTTAGGCCCAGCAAAGTTCTGGCAACACTCAGCGTTCATCGCCTCCATGATAAGCGATGCGATGTGAGAAGCCTGGTCTGGCGTTGCTTTTTCTATTGTAATCTTCATAATGAGTGCAAAGATAAGCAAAATAACCAAGACAAAAGAATTTTGCCTTAGTTATTTTGCAATTATCTGATAAGAATTACTTCTTGATTGGATATTTTTTACTTCTTGACAACCTGAATCTCGGCATCGCCTGGCTGATAGAGATAGCCCACACACTGAGTGGCATCGACCTTGAATGGTTTCCAAGTCAGCTTATCCCACTGTATCTTGTCGGTACTCTGAGCCACTGGTACCTGAGGTATCAAACTGCCATCCTTGACCAAGATAACGCAAGGCAAAGGCTGGCTCACATTGCCAACAGCAGCCACCTCAGATGCTGTTGGGACAGTTATCGTCTGGTAGCCACCCTCATACACCTTGCCACTCTGATAGTCTATCCACTTGCCCTTCGGCAAATAAACGGTACGCTCCGTTCCACTCTCCAAGAGCGGAGCCACAAGTATCTGCGAACCATACATATACTCATCCTCCACGAGCCAAGCTCCTGCGTCGTGCGGGAACTCCACGAAGAGCGCACGCACCATCGGCAATCCCTTCTCGGAGCAATCCTTCGCCTGCGCATAGACGTATGGCATCAACTGATACTTCATCTCGGCATTGGCACGGAAGGCATCGGTGAAGTCCTTGCTTATCAACCACGGTTCTGTAGGAGGTGCTCCATGGGCACGGGTATGAGAACTCAAGAAGCCAAATGGCAACCAACGGCGATAGAGGTCATCGGGACTCTGGGTGACAAAGCCGCCCATGTCATGACTCCAGAACGAGAATCCACTCAAGCCGAAACTCAAGCCACCTCGCAAGTCGCCCAACATACCGACACTTCCCACCTCATTGGTGGCTGCGTCACCACCCCAGTGAAGAGGATAACGCTGGCTTCCAGCCCATGCGCTGCGAGCCCAGATGACACCTTCGTTCGCTGGAGAGTTTGCCTTCACGGCCTCCCAAAGAGCCTTGTTGTAGCGCAAAGGATAGAGATTGTGCTCGTAGAATCCTGTCTTGCCACTGGCATAGAGGCCATCGTAAGGAGCCGCCTCGCCGAAATCGCACTTGATGACACTCACACCTTGCTTGATGAGGTTGGCTATCTTGCCCTGATACCAACTTACGGTCTTCGGATTGCTCAGGTCGAGCACCGCATCCTCGTAGTTTAATGTGCCATTGCCATTGCGCACAGCCATGCCGCCATCCACCAACTCCTGGAAGTAACGGTTCTTTGGTGTGAAGTAAGGCAACTGCCAGAGACAGGTGTGGAAGCCATCCTTCTTCAGGGTCTTCAACATTCCCACAGGGTCTTTGAAACGATCCTTGGCAAACTCGTAGTCGCATTGCCAATCCACGCCAAACCAACCGGTATCGAAATGGATGACATCGGAAGGTATCTTGTTGGCACGCAACTGATGGGCGATTTCCAATCCTTCCTTCTGTGAGAAGTAGGAGATGCGACTCATCCATGTGCCGAAAGTCCAGAGAGGCAACATCGGCGACTTGCCCGTCACGTTGGTATATTCATTGAGTATCTCCTTCGGTTCACCGAAGAAGACGAAGAAGTCCATCGTCTCATCGCCCATGAAGAGACGCTGCGCACCGATGTAACTGGCTCCGAAGTCTGCGGTGGTCGGTGCCGAAGTGTGCATGAAGAAGCCATAGCCACGATTGGAGAAATAGAAAGGCACAGGCTTGTACATGCCATCGGTCTCAGGCCCCTGAGGATCGACCACGGAGATGTTCACCTTCTGTCCCACCTTGTTGAGCGAGGTGAAACTCTCACCGCATCCATAGATACGTTCGCCCGGCGAGAGCATGAACACAGGGTTGATGCTACGGGAGTTGTCGGAGCCACGCTTGATGAAGTTGAACGGCAGCAACTTGACCTGCGTACTATCGTTGTCGATGATATGTCGAGTCTGAGTCAATATCTTACCCTTGGCATCACGAAGTATCAGTCGGAAAGGATATTTCTGGATTTCGAGCTCACCATTCTTGTTTTTGTAGATGATGCTATTGCCCGAGGCAGTGGTGTTCCATCGTCCGCGACCGATACGAGCATGGTCATTCCCCACATTTTCAGCTATGAACTCTGGCGAGAACATCGGGTCTGCTGCATCGTCCATCTTCGGACGGATAGGCGAAGTGAAGAGCGTGACACGCAAGGTACGGTCATCTATCTTCTGCACCTTGATGCCGAGATTTGGGTCGTTGTCGTACTGGGTGTCGGGGAAGTCGAGCATCTTCATCCTCACAGGCCAATATCCGTTGAGATTGAAAGCTTGGCGAGGAGCCAGTCGATACCGTTTCCAGTTGAGCAATCCCTCGCCCTTGTTCAAGTCAAAGCCCGTGATACTATCCGCCAAGAAATAAGTATTGGCAAGATCGGAGAAGTCGCCCGACATATCGGGAGCTTGGCATTGGAGATACTCTATGCCATTGTTGGTTTTCAGTTGTGCCTGAACGATGGTGACAGCACCAAGGGCACAACAAGTCAAAAATAGTTTTTTCATATTGCGACGGTTTATATTTTTGCTTACGATTTCTAGTTGCTTACGATTTCTAGTTATATAGTCTAATATACTGCTTCTAGTTATATAGTCTAATATACTGCTGCAAAAATAAAACAAATATCGCAAAGTTGCAAACCTTTCCTACAGGAAAGTACGAGTGGATTAACAAAAGAAGCATACTTTTAAACATATCATGGCGTTAGCCTCTGTGTAATTTCCTTGCGCCAAGCCGCAGGAGTCATTCCCTCGATGCGAGAGAACACCTTGGAGAAGTAGGACGAGGACGAGAACCCCGAGTGGAAAGCCACTTCCTCCTGCTTCACATTCGGGTTGGCCTTCATGTAGCTCTTGGCTTCCTCCAAGCGCAACTGGGTAATCCACGCACTGAAGTTGACGCCATACTTGCGGTTGATGTAGCGAGACATATAGAGTTTGTTGGTTCCCATTGCAGCCGCCATGTCATCTATCGTCAATTGGGAAGCCAAGTATTTCTTGTCATCGAGCCAACGCAAGACATGCTCGCCGAAGAGTTGCTCGTAATTGTCGATACTGCAGGTTTTCTGCTCCTCCTCTTGGGTCTCAATCCTATCCGTCTCCTTCACCTCCGCCAGGTTCAGTTTGCCATACAACTGGGCATAGTTCATGAAACTGATGGCAATGTAGAGGTTGGCAGAGACCACATAAATCTGGAAGAGATAATTGTAGATAATGCCGAAGAGCAAGGATGCAAAGCTGAGAATCCCCGTGAGGATGATAAAGAACAGGCTCTTCTTAGTCCAAAACATATACAACTGCATATCCTCGGCGAAGTAATCGTCGAGTTTCTTCCTTTTCTCATTATAAAGATAATAGAAGCGATGCAAAAAGATGACAACTTGCACGAAGAAAGCCAAGAAAGGCAAAACACCAATCCAAGAGCTTGCCTTGCCAAACACCCGCAACACCGACAAGACCATCAAGGCTGAAGATACCAAGAAAATAGCCCAGTCCTTAAGGACCTTTCGCCACGTCATACATTTTTCGTTGACCAAATAGTAGAAAGTATAACAGAAGAATACGGCTTCCAAATAGAAAAACATGAAATCAATGCACTTGACCAAAGGATTGAGCATCGTCCAGTCGTTCGCACTGGAGACATTCAACCAAGCCAAGAGATTCAAAGCCATGATGAAGAAAGTGGTAGTCAAGCATCTCTTCGCATTGCGATAAGGAGCATATTCTGCCGTTGTGGGCACTTTCCAAAAGGACAAAACAACCCCCATGGCTAAATAGACAGCGCAAACGCACTGTATCAACACATAGAAATAATGTTCTAAAGAATCCATCATAACTACAAAAACTATACTTAACTACTTTATTACACTTGCGAATGACACTTGGCACATGCCTTCTTTTACTCGCTGCAAAATTACAAAAAAAATATAACTAAAAGCTACAAGCACCCCAAAAAGCAACAATATTCACAAATTTTTCATGTTTTCTGTTGCCTTTTTCTGTTTTTACAAGTGAAAAAGGAGAAAATTTTCGTTTTTACAAATCTATCTTGACGAAAATCTATACTTTTGTGATACCATTTACAAATCAATAGATATGAGTGAAAACTAAGCGCTGTAAATTAAAACAAGATGATCAATAAGAAAAGTAATAATTTAAAGCAATAATTATAAGTAAAAGATGAGAACAGACGTGAACGTCTGCCTATGAAAACAAAAAAAGACGCATCACATTTTCGTAGCGATACGAGAAAGTGATGCGCTTTATCATTCAAGGTATTGTTTTTATCGTTCAAAAAATACCATTTATCGTTCAAAAAGCAACAATGAAATTCAACAATTCATTAAATATCGGAAATATTTTTATTTTTGCAACGATTTTATCCAAAACTCTTTTACCTTTGCACCAGAAAAATCTCAAAGCGTTAACATATCGCTAAGTAAAAGCGAGACTAAGCATCGATAAGATACACATATAAAACTTTCACATATTATCCAAACTTTAAGTAAGAACTCTTTAATTTAGTAAAAAGATGATGAGACAATGCAGACTATTCAAAGAAGCAATTAGTACGAGACTAACATTGCTATTTACTTTCATCGCGCTGATAATATTCCTAATAGATGGATGTTTGCAAGCGCAAGCACAGACTTCCACCTTGGAAGCCAGTATTGATGACCTCGAAACATTGACAGGATGTAGTGAAACACAGGTAAAAGCCGCTGCCATCAGCGACCAAACCTTCCCAACCGACGACAAGAGTAAGATTTTCTTTCTCTACAATGTCAAGACTGGATTATTGCTCAATGCAGGTGGTTATTGGGGAACACACGTCTCCCTCCAGGAGTATGGTATGCCCCTATGGATACACTTGGACAGCGACCAATGGATTCATCTGGCACAAAAGTTTGATAAAAGTGATGCTGGACAGGAAGAAGGCAACTACCTGGAGTACGAAACCACAGGAAACAAAGACGAGGATAAAGGTGTGTATGTAGATAGAGGCTACCTATATACATATTCTAATAACTCCCATTCTTATGGTTCTCATAGTTCTTATGGCTCCTATACCACAAGCACCATCGTGAAGAGAGGTTGGAAAATGGAGGCTGTTTCTGGCAAAACAAACACCTACAAGCTCTACACCTATCTCAACAACTCGTCTTCCCCTACCACATCCGCCAGCTTTGGCACGACCAAGTATTATCTCATCGCTGCCAAGGAACAAGGCGACGTGGATAAAAACTGCGGTGCCGTGGTTGAAGGAAGCAGTGACATCGCCGAAGGAAGTGACGAATGGAGATTCATCTCCTACCAACAGATCTTTGAGTTGCAAGACAAGAAGACTGAAAACATCGTCAACTCGCTCGACCTGACCTTCCGTCTGCAATGCCCAGGCTTCAATCGTGAAAATGGCGCACTCAGCAATTGGAAGACTTACAAGTATGGCGGCAAGGGACAGATTCGCTTCGGACTGGAACATTATTATAAATCGACAGACAGCAACGGAAACATCGGTTCCACCTACACCGATGACTTCGCCAACAAAACCATCAGCAGTTACACCTTCCCTGATGGTACGTCTGCCAAGACCTTTACAGAGCATGGTGACTACGAGCGTTATTGCGGCAAATATTATTGCGCCGATGTCAAGGATTCCCATGGAGCCATCTATCAAGACATAACAGTAAGTCATGGCGGCGCATACGTAGTAGAGTGCAAAGGATTCTCCACCACGACCAAGGCGAAACTCTTTGCGGTAATGCTCAATTCAGATGGTTCCAGCAACAAAAAGACACTCCATGCCACCATTCTCGGTCAGACTGCGTATATGTCTGAGGCGGAAAAGACAGCCCTGCACGTGGAGGCACAAAACATGGACTATGCCGCCAAGGAGTTTTATGGCAACCACAAATACATCAGCAGTGTATTGGTACAAGTGCCTGAAGGAGGCGGTACCATCCGCTTCGGCATCGAAATCGGTTCTGAAAACGACAAAGAGCCTACCACATCAGACGAATGGACGGTGTTCGATGACTTCCGTCTCCTTTACACCAGCAAGACAACCGACGGTGACTTAGTTCTTGACGAGCTCAGAGACAACCTGGACTACTTGAAAGATTGTTCCAATACTTACAAGAGCGTGACGCTCCATCTGAGAAAGAAATTCGACAAGGACAAGTGGAATGGTTTCACACTGCCTGTCAATCTGACCAGAGACCAACTG
Organism: Candidatus Segatella albertsiae; assembly: GCA_002451555.1. Lineage (GTDB taxonomy): Bacteria > Bacteroidota > Bacteroidia > Bacteroidales > Bacteroidaceae > Prevotella > Prevotella albertsiae. Next base: position 1,254 of record DKCU01000109.1, on the reverse strand, counting down.
ACCCAAGCTTTCGGTCCTAACGTGAAGTTGGCGAAACTGGCAAAGTTGACCGATACTGAGATACAGTTCGAAAGCGTGGATATGGACAAGGCTGGCAACAATGAAGTTGTGATGAAGGCCTATCTGCCTTACATCATCTTCCCTACTAAGCACTTGGAATTGGAGCAGACACCTGCCTACACAGCCTTGCTCAGCACAACGGGCAACACAGAAACCAAGGACGTGCATGTCACCATCGCCAAGAATCACATCGACATTCCAAATGTCACCATGGCAACCAACAGTGAGAACAAGAACGACCTCAGTTCCATGAATACCAGCAACTGGACAACCAACAGTAGTATCGCTGTAGATGGAACAGGCACTCCTTTCATCCAAGGCAACGGAAAGATGACTGCATACGGCACTTTTGCTCGTACCTTCGGCGAAGCAAATCAGGAAACAACCGAGAGCGACGATAAATTCGGAGAATGGGAATTTACCGAAGGCACCAAATCAACCATCATTGATGGTCGCAGCGACTTGAAAGGCTGTTACTTCTTTGCAAATGGAAATATGTACTATTCTGCCACACGAGCTAGAGGTCTGAGAGGTTTCAGCGTATGGTTTGCACCAGAAACGACAGTTGGAGCCTCAGCCAAGGTCACTACTTTCCTTGATGGCGTTGCATTGAATGAGACTACGGGCATCAACTCTGTAAGTTACAGTTCGCAAGAGACCAAGATAGAGAAGTTCGCCCATGGCATCTACAGTCTGAATGGACAACTCATCAGCCAGAGCCAGTCCCTAGATGGTCTTCCTAACGGCATCTATATCGTCAACGGAAAGAAAGTCTTGAAGAAATAGTCTTGTGAAAACAAGATTATTTCTACAACAAGACTCATAGGAACACAGGACAAATAAAAATAGGTCAAATTGGATAATAGTACAATTTGACTAAATCGGATAACGGATTATTAAATACTCAAAATCAGTAAAAGATGAAAAAGATTTATACTAGACCCAACATTACAATGGTCAACATAGAAACAAGCAGTTTTATCGCTGCGTCACCCAATTTACAATGGGTTGTAAAAGAAAAAGTAGATGACGAGACTGAAGACCCTTTCGATTTCGGACCCATCAACATAGACAAGGGCGAGGGTAATTATCCAAAAGACTACGACCCTTGGAATTCAGAAAATTGGTAAAGGACAATCGGCACAATGCCAACCTGTATTAATCTTTGTTAATACGCCCTGAAAGGGCAAAAGC
>DKCU01000063.1 GCA_002451555.1 Candidatus Segatella albertsiae | reverse complement strand
GTCATGCTCACACCAGGAATCTCCACTGGATACTGGAACGAGAGGAACAAGCCCTCACGAGCACGATCCTCAGGCTTCATCTCCAGAAGGTTCTTGCCGTTGAAGATTGCCTCGCCCTCAGTCACTGTATAGAGAGGGTTACCTGTGAGCACAGCACTCAAGGTTGACTTACCGGAACCATTAGGCCCCATAATAGCGTGTATCTCACCATCATTGATGGTCAGGTTGATACCTTTCAATATTTCTTTGCCTGCAATAGTAGCATGCAGATTCTTTACCTCTAACATTATTTTGTCTTTTATTATTTGGGGGAAGTTAGAGATGTTAAGGGGAGTTATCATTCCCTTTGGTCATTTGGGAAGTTAAAAGACAATAGCTTTATTCCCTAAAGAAGCATTTGTCCCTTAACTTCTCTAACTTCTCTTAAATTCCCATTAAATTCCCTTCAAAAAACTATCATCCTACCGTTCCCTCTAATGAAACACTTAAGAGTTTCTGCGCCTCCACGGCAAACTCCATAGGCAACTTGTTGAGCACGTCCTTGGCGTAACCATTGACGATCAAGCCGACAGCCTCCTCGGTAGGAATGCCTCGCTGATTGCAATAGAAGAGCTGGTCTTCCGAAATCTTCGAGGTCGTTGCCTCATGCTCGAACACAGCGGTATCGTTGTGAGCGTCCATGTATGGGAAGGTATGTGCTCCACAGTCGCTACCAAGCAACAAGGAGTCGCAAGAGCTATAGTTGCGGGCATTGTCGGCACTGGATGTGGCACGCACCAAACCACGATAGGAGTTCTGGCTATGACCTGCAGAGATACCCTTCGAGATGATGGTACTCTTGGTGTTCTTGCCCATGTGAATCATCTTGGTACCGGTATCAGCCTCCTGGTAATTGTTGGTGACAGCCACACTGTAGAACTCTGCCTGTGAGTTGTCGCCACGCAAGATGCAAGAAGGATACTTCCAAGTGATGGCGGAACCTGTCTCCACCTGCGTCCAACTCAACTTAGAGTTGACACCACGCAAATCGCCTCGCTTAGTCACAAGGTTGAGGACACCTCCCTTTCCGTGCTCATCGCCCGGATACCAGTTCTGTACGGTTGAGTATTTCACCTCGGCATTGTCCTTGACGATAATCTCGACGATAGCCGCATGGAGCTGATTCTCATCACGCATTGGTGCCGTACAACCCTCCAAGTAAGATACATAAGCATCATCGTCGGCGATAATCAAGGTGCGCTCAAACTGACCCGTGTTGCGGGCGTTGATGCGGAAGTAACTACTCAACTCCATCGGACAACGAACGCCCTTAGGAATATAGACGAACGAACCATCGCTAAATACACAGCTGTTCAAGGCTGCATAAAAGTTATCACGATAAGGAACGACCGTTCCCAAATATTCCTTCACCAAGTCAGGATGCTCCTTGATAGCCTCGCCGATACTACAGAAGATGACACCCTTCTCACGAAGTTTCTCCTTGAAGGTAGTCTTCACCGACACGGAGTCCATGATGGCATCCACGGCAGTGCCGCTCAGTGCCAAACGCTCCTCCAAAGGAATACCGAGCTTGTCGAATGTCTTCTCCAGCTCTGGGTCTATCTCCTTGTTCTTTGGCTTCTTCGCCAAAGGGTCGGCATAGTATGAAATCTCCTGGTAGTCGATAGGTGGCACATGCACGTGTCCCCACTTAGGCTCCTTGAGCGTCTTCCAGTAATGGTAGGCTTTCAGACGAAATTCGAGCATCCACTCAGGCTCCCCCTTCTTCTGCGAGATAAGGCGCACAACATCCTCGTTGAGTCCTTTCTCTATGATCTCGGTATGTACGTCGGTCGTGAAGCCATATTCATATTTCTGGTCGATCACGTCCTTGACAACCTGATTCTGTTCTTTCTCTATTTCTGCCATTGTTATGTTAAAACCTTAGACCTCTCCTATTCCAAACTTCTCATTTCCAGCTAACTAGAAGAGGAACAATTCTAAATAAGAGAAGTACAATATAAAACCCTAAATAGGGATAAGCCGCTCACGGCTCATCCCTACCTTTATTATATAGTGTGAACGATAGCCAAAGATATTTCATTCATGTTTACAAATGAATTCTTCACTCTTCGTTCTTCACTCTTCACTTTCTTACAGTTTCTGCTCAACCTCAATCTCTGTGAAGGTCTCGATCACGTCGCCCTCCTGAATATCGTTGAAGTTGACGAGGCTCAAACCGCACTCCATACCAGTGACAACCTCCTTGACATCGTCCTTGTAACGCTTCAAGGCGCCAATCTCGGCTGTACGGATGACGATACCGTCACGGATGACACGAGCCTTATCCTTGGAGTGTACCTTACCCTCGGTAACGAGACCACCGGCAATGGTACCCACCTTAGAAATCTTGAAGGTCTGCTTAACCTCCACCTGACCAGTGACGATTTCCTTCTTCACCTTATCAAGCATACCCACCATCGCACTCTTGATATCGTCGATAGCATCGTAGATGATAGAGTAAGTATTGATCTCGACACCCTCACGGTCGGCAGCCTTACGAGCATCTGCAGATGGACGAACCTGGAAACCTACGATGATGGCATCTGATGCAGAAGCCAACATCACATCGTTCTCGGAAATCTGACCTACAGCCTTGCTGATGACGTTCACCTGAACCTTCTCGGTAGAAAGCTTGATGAATGAGTCGCTCAATGCCTCTACAGAACCATCGGTATCACCCTTCACGATAACGTTCAACTCATGGAACTCACCACGTGCGATACGGTGAGAAATATCACCCAAGGTCAAGCGCTTCTGAGTACGCAAGCCCTGCTCGCGCTGCAACTGCTCACGCTTGTTGGCTATCTCGCGAGCCTCCTGCTCTGTCTCGATAACGTGGAACTGGTCACCTGCTGTAGGCGCACCATTCAAACCGAGGATGATAGCTGGGTCAGCTGGACCAGCAGACTTGATGTTGGCGTTACGCTCATTGAACATCGCCTTCACACGTCCCCAAGAAGTACCAGCGAGCACAATGTCGCCTACCTTCAAGGTACCGTTGGATACCAATACGGTAGAAACATATCCACGCCCCTTGTCGAGCGAAGACTCGATGATGGTACCTGTGGCACGACGGTTAGGGTTAGCCTTCAAGTCGAGCATATCAGCCTCCAAGAGCACCTTGTCGAGAAGTTCGTGTACACCGATACCCTTCTTGGCACTGATTTCCTGGCACTGGTACTTACCACCCCACTCCTCAACGAGCAAGTTCATGTTGGCCAAGTCCTCACGGATGCGGTCAGGGTTGGCACCTGGCTTATCAATCTTGTTGATGGCGAACACCATTGGCACACCTGCAGCCTGTGCATGAGCGATAGCCTCCTTGGTAGTAGGCATCACAGAGTCATCGGCTGCGATGATGATGATGGCGATATCGGTAGCCTGGGCGCCACGGGCACGCATGGCGGTAAACGCCTCGTGACCTGGAGTATCGAGGAAGGTAACCTTGCGACCACTCTTCAATGTCACACTGTAAGCACCGATGTGCTGGGTAATACCACCCGCCTCACCGGCAATCACATTGGTATTGCGGATATAGTCGAGCAAAGAGGTCTTACCATGGTC
>DKCU01000055.1 GCA_002451555.1 Candidatus Segatella albertsiae | reverse complement strand
ATTTATGACACACCCTCCTTTTATTTTTCTTTCCGAAATCGGAAAGACTTTTCTTATCAACCTTGAATCCATCACCTCGTCAGCGAGAACTTGATGCTCAGACCGAAGTCCTGTGTCGTGGTCGGATAGCTGCTGCTCGAAAGCAACGGCGTATTCGTCTGACGATCGTAATAGAAACTCATCGTGAGCATCTTGCTCAACGTATAGTCGGCGGAGAAACTCAACTTCAAGGCATTGTTGCCACTGCTGGCACTGCTCACCATCGAGGCGATGTCTCTCACTATGGCTGCCTGCTTGCGGAAACTGAAGTCCAGACGGAGGTTCAAGTCGTGGTTGGTGCCATACGAACTGTTGCGACTAGAACTCGAAGAACTGCTCGAGGAGTTCTTTTTGTCATCGCTAGAACTGCCCTTGCCGTTCTTGCCCTTGCTCTTCACCACCTTGCGCTTGCCGCCCATGCCGAAGAGATTGAAGTTGTTCAGGCGATAGCCCATGCCGATGACCCAGTCCTTGCTCAAAGCCTCGTTGAGCTGAATGCTCGTCATACTCAAGTTCATCACACGAGTCTGACGATACTCGCCCTTCAAGGTCATGTTGTTGTTCAGCGTCACGTCAAGTCCGAGCAATGGCGAGAACGCCTCGTTGATGCTCACCTGGGAGATGTTGAACATACTGCTTGGCGATGGATTGCCCGTCGTGGCATCCTCGATGAAGCCAAGTCCGTTCATGAACTCCTGGAAGGTGCTGTAGCTGTTGTAACTTCCGATGGCGAACACGCTCTTGTAGGAGTGACTGATGTTCACGCTCTTGAAGTGGTCGCGGAACCATGGCAACTTGCTCAGTCCACTGTAGCGGATGGTCCAGTTAGGCAAGAGCCTGCTCAGTGCCGGGAAGAGCGAGAGCGACTTGCCGCCCATGCTCGTATAGGTGCTGAGGAATGCTGGTATCATCACGTCGGCGCTGTACGGATTGACAGGTGTGCGAGAAGCATCAAACTTGCCGCCCGACAGTGTGGAACCCACAGGATAGGTCATGCCTGCATACTGCGCCTCCACCCTGCTGCGGAAGGATTCCAGCGAACCGACAAACTTCTCGAATCGCTTGCTGCGATAGCCCGTGTTGGCATTTCCCATGCCCTCGAACGCACTGCCGATGGAGATGGTGGTCATCTGGAACGTACCGCTCTGTGTCGTAGGGATTCCCTCATACATATATTGTATGCTCTTCTGATTCGTCATCGTGCGAGCAGCGTTCAGGTCTATCTTCAAGTTTCTCACTGGTTCCAGGGTCAATCGAAGCTGCAAGTCCTCGGTCTTGCTGGTAGTGGCAGGAGTGGCGATGGAGTCGTTGATGAGCAACCAGTCGTTCTCTCTCGCTTTCTCGATGTAGTTGTCGTTCACCATACCAAAGGCGAAGTCGAGACCTGGCGAGAGGATGCCCTGCTTGGTTTGTCCGAAGGCATCGCCTATCGTAGGCAAGAAACCAGGCAACGTGAGCTGATAGTTGTTGCGATAGCTGAAGCTGACGTTGCGTACCATCATCGCCACACGCGAGATGGCCTGCATGGTCTTGTACCAGCCCTTCTCTTCGAGCGGTTCCTTGGCAAGCACGGTCACTTTCAACTTCGTCGTACTATCGACCTTCGAGAGGATGCGGATCGTGTTGTTATCCACCGTCTTGTATTTCAAGTGGAAGACCTTTCCGTCCTCGGTCTTAGCCGACACGATGAGACGCTTGCTGTTTTTGCCGTGCTTGATTTCGAGAGCTTTCTTGTCGGCTTTCGAATCATGAGAAGCGACATCCTTCTTAGAATCCTTCAAGTCCCTCTTAGAATCCTTCAAGTCCTTTTTATCCTCTTTCTCAACCTTCGCCAAAACAGGCTGGAGGATGATTTCCTTCTCGAAGGCACGCTTGTTGAGCGGAAGCGATTTCTTCTGTTCCTGCGCCTTCTTGTTGTTCTTGCTCGTCCACTCCTTCACCGCCTCCTCGGGGTCCTTGCCAGCGGCGATGGCATCTTGGCGCACCTTGGCAAGTTCCTGCTTGCGTTTCTGCGCCTCTTGCTTCGCCTTCTCCTTGTCTTGTTTCTTCTTTTGTATCTGCGAGCGAGAAGGCTCCTTGTCAAACTTCTGGTTCACCGCCTTCAAGAACGGGATGTGGTTGTAGAGCTTCACCAGGTTGAATGTACCATTCACCGTGAGGTTGCGATTGGTGTTGATGGTGTTGCCATACGACACGCCGTCCTCGTCTTCCGTACCCTTGTTCCAGGAGTAAGTGGAGGTATAGTTGGCATCGGCGTTCACCCAGTCGAAGACAGGCAACAGGTTGAGCGGCAACTGATAGGATGCCGTGAACGTCTGGTTGTAGTCCAACGGTGCTCCCCAGTGCTTGATGCTCGTCCAGACGGAGTCCTTCCAGGCATGATACTGGTCTGCATACAAGTCCTTGTTGACTGGCGTGTAAGGCTCCTCTATCTGCGCATGGGTGGCACTTTGGAAGTTCATGTGCAAGTTCTTCGTCAAGTCCCAGCGCATGGAGAACTCACGGTTCCATAGGAACTGTTCGCTGAACGTGAGTGGCAACTCCGAGTTCTCTATCGACTCCATGTCTCGCTCCTGCAACTCATAGTAGTTGCGAGTCATCTCGGTGTTGAACGCCACGTTCTGAGGCAACCAGTTCAGCCCGAATCGCTTCAGGATATCGAGCCACTTGCTCTTGTTCTTCAGTTTCTTGAACGGCTCCCAAGCCTTATAGACCGGGGTCCAGGAGTAGTCGAGCGAACCACGCCAGTTGTCCTCGTTCTCATACATGGTGGTCTCGCCCTGCGTATGCTGGTGCGAGTGACTGTAGGAGAAGGAGAAGTTGGCAGGGTCGTATGGCATCGGATGCCGCTTGGTAGCGATGCCGACACGTGCGTTGGAGATGGAGAAGTTGGTGTTCACCACCTTGGTCACGGCGATGTTCTCGATGGAGTCTCGCTCTGCCTTGGTCGATGTCGCGTCGAGTGCATCCTTCAGTTCCATGTCGGAGTCGAGCGGATTGTACTTCGGCGAAGTCTTCTCCTTGGTCACGCTATAATATAGAGGTATGCTTACCTTTGCCTTGTCGGGGAAGAACTTGCCCATCTCCAGACTCGTGGTCACGCTGTAGGTGCCGTAGTTGTCGGTGCTTCGGCTCGCCACCTTGTCCTCCAGTCCACCGAATCCCTCGCTCGTGTAGCGACCTGTGGCGTTGACGCTACCCAGGTCGGAGAGCTGCACGTTGAGATTGGCGTTGGCAGCCCAACCGCCGCTGTTGTTGTGTTCCAACAGACGAAGTTCGTTGACCCACACCTCGCCGCTCTTCACATCGCTGGCATTGTTGCGCACACCTATCATCATGGTCTTCACCTCCCCGAGGGTCGGGTTGCCCACGAGAGTCATCTTGTTGTTAGGATGATTGCTGTCATATACCACGAATGGCTGCGAGAAGGATGCCAGCCCTTGCGCCTTCGCCTTGTTTCTCTCCTTCTTCAGGGCGGTGAAGACGGTCAGAGGCACGTCGAGCATGTTGTCCTCGGGCCACACCGCCTTGCAGTCCTCCAGGCTACGGCGGTTGTACTTGCCCTCCGGAGTCAACTTCAGCGGTATCTCGTACTCATAATAGTTGTTCTTGTAGTCGTTTCCGAGTCGCACGAACACAGAGAGCTGGTTGTCTTTCAGGTCCGTGGTGTTCTGTGCCAGGGCATTGGCGTGGACGAACATCTGCATGCGCTTGTACTGTCTCAGGTCGAGCGTGGTATTCTTATACACCGCCTTCGCCTCGCCCGTGCTCAGGTCTTTGACCACGAGGCTCAACGCCTCTTCGTTGTCCTCCACGAGCTGTGGCTGCGATGGGTCCTGACCACGTTGGATGCCTGGAGGCAACACATAGTTGACTGGTGTCTTCTCGGCATTTTCCTCGATGCTCACCGAACTGGCCTCCAGCAGTCCGCCGTTGGCAGCACTGAGAGGTTGGTCGTAGGTTCTCCAGGTGCCACGCACCAAGTCGAGCGTACCGAATCGCATGATGATAGGCTTCTGGAAGTTGGTCAAGAACATACGCATGAATCGGATGCTGGAGAAATCGTTGATGTTGCCCACCTTCGACTCGTACTGATCCACAGGGATGCGGAACTGATACCAGGTCACCGTCTCTCGGTTGCCGTTAGGCAAACTAGGCGTGTATTCACGCTTATCCACGATGTAGTTCTTGCCCACGACGAGGTCTTCCGGACGGATGCTCACGTGATACTGGAAGTATTTCTCATACTCGTTGAGCGTATAGTCCTGGTTGATGTCCTCCACGTCAGGAGTCGATTTGTAGGACGTGTCGTAGCTCTCCGTGCGGCTGTCGCTGTCGGGCGAGTTGCCTTGCGGATTGTTGATATACTTATACCTTAATAATATGGGAGCCTGCTGAGCGTCCCAGTCGCTGCCCCTGTAGTAGTGGTAGTCGTCGTGAGCCGGGTCGGCGAAGATGCTGTCGAACACCGCCTGGTTCACCTTGCCTTGTATCTGGTCGAGGTATGCGCTGCGATAGAACTCCTGTTCCTCGGCATCTGTCAAGCCGTTGAAACCGACGTCCTGCAAGGCACGGCTTCCGCTCGTGGTGGCGAAGGCGTAGGTCACGGTGCTCTGGGTAGGAATCTTACCCCACTGGGTGGTGGTGAAGCTGTTGCTGCCATCCACAGGCATGCCGCTCTCGTAGAATTTCTTGCCGTCCCTGAGGATGTCCTCGCTGATGTCGCCGAGGTTGATGTAGAAGTCGCCTCCGTAGTCACGTGCGTCGGCTTGCTTGCTGCTGTAGATGAATGGGTCGAGCATCCAGAACTCAATGTACTCCACGTTGGCTTGCTCGAAGTCGTTGGTGTCGAGCTTGCGCATCATGCCACCCCAGTGGCGAAGCGGATTAGCCAAGGATCCGTCGGGCTGCAGGTCGGTGACATTGAAGTTGTACGGACCTCGCTCGTTAGGATAGTAGGCGATGTTCATGGCGTTCACCGTACTGGTCTCCGTGCTGTAGGTCTTCTGCTGCTTCAGTGGGAAAAGCTCGCTCATGTAGATGGCGCGCACGTAGTGGTTGCTCAACTGCTCCTTGTCGCTCTTGATGTGGCCAGGGGTGAGGGTGCTTCCCTTGCGATTGAACAGAGGGTCGATGGCGTACCAAGCCATCTGACTGCGGTTGAAGCCGCTCGTCAGTCCCGTCTTGTCCTTGTTCTCGGGGAACATGGTCGGAACGCTCGAAAGAATCCACGACGTAGGTGTCATCACGTCTATCGGCGACGTGGTGTTCTCGAAGTCGTCGAGGTAGGAGGCGTTGTCCTGCGTACCGCCCGCCTGTCCTGCTATCAACTGTGCGAACTCTCCCGTAAACGAGATTTGCGAAGGCTGCGTGAGGTGCAGGAATGGTATCTTGTCGAGCACGTTGGTGAGCCACTGGCTCTCCTTCTTCCAGTTGAGGTTGATGCCCCAGAGGGTATTGTTGAGCGGCTCGTCGCCCATCGACACCTTGGTGAGCAGCGGTTGCTCGCTCAGGTGCTGCAAGGTACCGCTCATCTGGAAGTTCTTGCTGAAGTCGTATTCCCAGTTCAGACCGAACATAGTCTTTCGGGTCATGCCGTAGTCGGTGTTGCTCTCCAAGGACACATTCACAGGCGTGCCGGCGTCGATGATGCTCTGGTTGAGGATGGTCACCTCGCCCGCGCTGTAATCGACCGAGTAGTCGGAGCCTTCGTTCAAGGTCACGCCGCCTGCCGTCACCATCACCGAACCTTGCGGCACATTGTAGGCGCCCAGGGAGATGACGTTGGCAGACGAACCCTTGAACTGTCCCACCAACGAGTATTTGTTTTTCTCGGCTATCTGCTTGGCTACGGTCTTCGTGCTATCGTAGAGTTCTGTGAAAGCATATTTCTCGGCTTGCTCGGCACTCACGCCCTTGCCCTTGAGGTACTCGTAGATGTAGCTACCGAAAGGCTCCACCTTCGGGATGAACACGCTACCGTTAGATACCGTGTAGCCCTCCACGTAGTCGAAGTAGCCATTGCTGTGGGCATTGTTGTTGTTGTCGAGTCGGTCGGCTCCCAGCACCTTGATGAGCGGAGTCTGCTTCACCTGCTTCTCGGGGATGTAGGTGAGATACACGCCTGTGGTGTCGCTCTGGTACTTCACGTCGAGACGGAACTTCTCCTTCTCCACCTGCGAGGCGAGGTTATAGACGTTCTTCATCATCAAGTCCCAGTTGCCCTGCTGAGGGTTGTTGCTGGTGTTCTTCAATGACTTGACAAAGATGCCCTGCTTGGTGTCGGTCACGTCGGAAGCGAACTCACCCACCTGGTAAGTCACGCCGCCGTAAGTATATTCGTAAGCCACCGCCAGCACCTGGTCGGTCTGCAACTGGCTCTTGAGCGAGATATATCCCATCGCCGTGTTGACGGTGTATTCCGAAGAATTGAGCAGTCGTGCGCTCTCCAGCTTCTCGAAGTCGCTTCCGCCCACCAATCCAGCCCCCTCCAGGGTAGAGGAAGTTTGGTTGGCGTCACGTGCGGCAGCATACTGGCTCACCATGGCGTCGTACTCCGTGTTGGCCTTGTTGGAAGGCACCGTCGCACCGCCTGCGCTCCACATCGGGTTGCTCAACTTCTCGGTCTCGCCGAGGTCGGTGAGGGCGATGATATTACGAGTGTCCTGGGTCGTACCCGTCTTGTTGGTCACCCACACCTCCACGCGGTTGATGGTGACGCCCGTGGTCAGGTTAGGCAACTTCTGCATCCAAGCATCGTAGTGGCTGCGGAAATATCGGGACAGGAAGAAGTGCTTGTTCTCCTCGTAATCAGTCACGCTCTTCTCGAAGGGAGTCAACTGCACGCCGCCCTTCGAACTGACGCTCTTCGACGAAGACTTCTTCTGCGAGGCGACCATCTGCAACTTGAGCTTGCCAAACTGCATGTCGGTGCGGATACCGAAAAGGCTACTCGCCCCTCGTATCAGCGACGAGTTGGATGGGAACGATACGTTGCCCGCCTCCACCAACTTGATGATTTCATCCTCCTTGCCGTCGTACTTGAGTTTCATGTTCTGTGCGGCATCATAGTCGAAGGTAGCGTCGGTGTTGTAGTTGAGGTTCATGTTGACCTTGTCGCCCACCCGTCCGTTCACGTTGAGGTTGATTTTCTCGTCGAAATCCATCATCGACGTATTTCGGTTACGGATAGGGAGCGACGGGTTATCGACGCTCTTCTTGTTGAAACCAAACTTCAGTTCGGCGGAACCCTGTGTCTTGACACGGATGCCACCGGGACCGAATATCTTCTCGGCAGGTCCGAGGTCGAAGTGCATATCGGTGAAGTCGAACTTCTCCTTGCCCTTCGCCTTGAAAATCTCGTCGTTCTGACGGCGGTAGCAAGCATTTCTCTCCTGCATCTCGCTCCACGTCATGTACTCCTTGGGAGTGAGCATGATAGGAGCCGTAATCCAGGTATTACCCAGTTTGTTGCCGATGATGTACCTGTCGATGGTGTCGTTGTACTCCACCTGGTACTTCATATTGTCAGGACGTTGCAGGTCGAGCGGACTCTGGTAGAGGTCGCCCAAAGTCAGCGGCTGCGTGAGCTGTATCTTCCATCGAGGATGCAGCAAGCTGTCGGGTATGGAGTCCTCGTCGGCGAAAATCGGTTGCGCCGTAATGTTTCCATTTTTCCCATTGCCGACATTGCCCAAATTCCCCTTGGCATTACCAGCATTTCCTCCATTGCCAGCACGGCCGTTGGCATTACCAGCGACGCTGGCTTGCGAGTTACCGCCACGCTGTTGATTACGATTACGAGTTCTGTTATCCTGTAAAAACGGCAAACCGATAGCGTTGCCGATGACAGAGGTCATCAGCAACACGATCAGCAAGTATAAATATTTATGTCGTCTATTATAAAGCATTTAAATTCTTCACTCTTCGTTCTTCACTCTTCACTTAAAAAGATTCTTCACTCTTCGTTCTTCACTCTTCGTTCTTCACTCTTCACTTACTTGATTTGCTTCAAAGCGAGTTTGATAACTTCCTCCACCTTGAGGTTAGGCTGCGCCTTGAGAATCTCGATTACGACCTTGGCAGAAGGAGCAGGCGAGAATCCGAGCATGGTGAGCGCGCTGACCGCCTCGTCCTTCACATCGTTGTTGACCATATCGACGTTTCCGCCGTTGGCAGGCAGTTCGTTGGCGATGCCAAGGGTCACAATCTTGTCCTTGAGGTCGATGATGATGCGCTGTGCGGTCTTCAGACCGATGCCCTTCACCCCCTTGAGCATTTTCTCGTTGCCCGAGGAGATGACGTTGCAAAGTTCCGAAGGAGAGAGTGAGGAGAGGATCATCCTCGCCGTGTTGGCACCCACGCCCGATACAGTGATGAGCAAGCGATAAAGTTCTCGCTCCTGCTTGCTGGCGAAGCCAAAGAGGGTGAAGGAATCGTCCCTGCCCCCAGCCACGAGCACCTCGTGTACGTAGAGCCTTACAGTCGATTTGCCTTGTATGGCGGTATAGGTGTTGAGTGATATGTTAAGACCATACCCCACCCCGGCGGTCTCCAAGACAGCCTGGGTAGGAGTCAAGTCGGTCAATTCTCCCTTGATGTATTCTATCATATTGTCGTTGTATTAAATATATATTTAATAAGAACGACAAGGCGCTGGATTTATTGTATCAAGGGAGAAATATCTTTATATGAAAGAGGTCTTTCTGTCGGATGGTCTCGCCGACCACCTTTTCGGCACGCTCTCGGTGACGAAGAGCATCTGTCGCAGTTGGAGTTTTCCTTGGCAGATACCTCGTTGATTCTTGACTAGGATGGCTATGCACTGTTTTAGTGCATCATATGGATTAACGTACTGACGTACAGCATTACCCGCTCTGCGATACCCAAGTACTTCGCACACGTCCTTGCCACAGAAAAGTGGCTCGCCGTATTCATCGGTCACGGTGCGAATCTTGCCGAACTAGGGTTTTTCGAAAATCATCACTTTGACGATGTTGTCGTTGGTCTTGGCAGGAGGGTGTGCCATAAGTCCTATTAACAGTAAAAAAGGACGGGCTGAAAGCCCAAATCCATAACTATTGCAAAACTTCAGTAATTAAAAAACTAAATAGAATATAGGTGAAATCTAAAGCCATATAAACTTTACCTGTGAAAGAGAAAAACAGGATGAGTAGATAAAATTGGATAAGCCAAACAAATGTGTCAACCTTGTCAAAGAACGCGAGACTGACACGCTGTACCACTTATTATGTGGTGACAAAATCCATCCCATGCAAGGGGGGAGGGATGGAAACGCAAAAGCCCCCGGAAGCCAGAATCGGTGTTGTTCTGATTTCCGAGGGCAAAGATACGGCGATTTTTTACATCCCACCTAGTACGGTCGTTCTAGGTCGTTCTAGGTCGTACTAGAAACTCGTCAAGGGATTTTGATATCTTCCTGAGGCTAAGGAGTTTTTCCTTGCCTCCAACTTCCTAATTCTTCAATTTTTCTAATTCTTCAATTTTCTCAGTTGCTCTTCTTTCAAGCCAGTACACTGCATCACTTGCTTCAAGGACATCCCTAAGGAAAGCATATTGCGAGCTATGGCGAGACTCTTCGTAAATTCGCCTTCAGCTCGTCCTTCAGCACGTCCTTCAGCACGTCCTTCAGCTCGTCCTTCCATCTTTCCCTTCTGGTTGCCCTCCTGCCAGGCACTGTACATACCGAGGTTGTAGTTGGTCACCTGTCTCTGGCTCTCCTCGTATTTTTCCATCTCCTCCTTGCTCAGGCAGCGGCTGTCTGCCACCTCAGCCAGACGCTTGAAGATTTTCTTCTGCGTCTCAAAGGGTATTCTTTCCAATGTTGCCATATGCTTTAATACGTAAATCCATTTTTCAAAAGTTGTTTTCGCCCTATTGCGATTCGGGGGCAAAGATTATGCCAACGAGCGCAATGAAAGCTTGCTTTCAAATTGCCGAGTGCAGCTAATCTTATGCAAAGATACTATTTATTTTCCACATTCGCAAGGATTTCGGCGTGTTTTTTTCCAGAGCTAGATTTTTGTTAGCCTGTTTCGCAAGCAGTCTCAGTAATCTCAGTTTCTCAAACTACATATTACTACTCCACGATCCATATCAAACTATTCTCCTCGTCTTTCACTTCGAAGTCCAAGTCAATCTCCACCACTTTTTTCCGTTCATGGTTGCATTAGAACAACATTTTAGGCACAATTATCGTGATTACAGCGACAGAATACGTGATTTTTGCATTTATAGCTGCCAATTATTAGAAATTTCATGTTTCATCTACTTTCATCTAGATTATTTTTAGTACCTTTACACCGTAAAACCATAAAAACCTCAAAATAATGAAAGCAAAAAGATTATTGATTTTAGCGATCTCCATCACAGGATTGTTGCCATACGCAATATCAAGCACCCCGCTAGACTTACACGCACAGGACACATTCAAGAACATGTTTGAGCGTGCACAAAGATTTGCTGCCAATTATCCTCAGGAAAAAGTATATCTCCATCTCGACAACAACAGTTACTACCAGGGAGACACCATCTGGTACAAAGCTTACGTGGTGCAAGCAGAAAACAACCTGCCCACCCAGATAAGCAAGCCGCTCTATGTAGAACTGCTCGACCAACTCGGCAACATCGTGGACCGACAAATCCTAGAAATCAAAGACGGACATGCCATCGGACAGATTCCACTGACCAATTCCTTCTTCAGCGGATACTTCGAACTGCGTGCCTACACCAAGTGGATGCTCTCTGCACCCGAACCACAATATTACTCCAGGGTACTGCCTGTTTACCGCAAACTAGTGGGCGACAAGGCGGAGAAACGACAAATTGCCGAATACAACCTGGAAGGTGGGATGCAGAAAAGACCTCAGGATAAAGAAGAGAAGCTATCGCTCCGGTTTTATCCCGAAGGTGGACATCTATTGAAAGGGCTGCCCAACCAAGTAGCTTTCGAAGCCATTGCCTCGGACAGCGGTAGCGTCAATCTTGACGGAACATTATATACAGGTGAAGAACGTATGCCTATCAAGGCTCTGCATGACGGCATCGGTACTTTCTCATATACACCGACTTCGGAAAAGGCATACGTGAAGGTGGAATACAAGGGCAAAGACTACCAGTTTGACTTGCCAAAAGCTGAGGAAAAGGGCATTACTCTTGCCGCAAACGTCAACAATGAATATATTAATGTACGCGCGATAAGGAGTCAGACGGATACAGCCTTGGGAAAAGGAAGCCTGGGAGACTCCACCGCCATCTTCGTCTTCGCCCATGGGTACCCACTCTTGTACCAGCCTGTGGATTTCAAACAGGGCAACATCGCTCAATTCAAAATACCGTCAGCGAAGCTACCAGCTGGCATCAACAGAATCGCTCTCTTAAACAAGAATGGCAAAGTATTGGCAGACCGTTTTTGCTTTGTTTATCCCAAGGATACCTTAGGACTACATGCGCAAACCGACACCCTCATATATCGGCCTTTCCAAAAGGTAAGATATACCATCAAGGCTGCCGACAAGAATGGCAATCCATTGAAGAACGCCACCCTATCGGTTAGTGTCAAGGATGCCTTGGAGTCTGACAACAAGCCATACGAGGGCAACATCATGACCGATCTCCTGCTCACCTCCGACCTAAAAGGGTATATCCCGAACCCAGGCTATTACTTCATCGACCGCAAGCCCATCCGCGCCCGCTTGCTCGACAACCTGTTGATGGTCAAGGGATGGAGAAAATACGACCTGGAGCAAGAAGTAAGCAGCAACAGCTATACCCCGAAATATCTACCGGAGTTGAAGCTCACGCTCAGCGGCAGAGTCAAGTCGCTCTTCGGCAAGCCACAGAAGGGCATCGGCGTAAGCGTGCTGGCGAAGAAGGACTCCGTGGTAGTGGCAGGCAACACCAACGCCGATGACGAAGGCTACTTCAATATGTCGCTCAATATGTTTGAGGGCGAGATGGATTCCTATATCCAGACTCGCCGCCAGGGGAAGGAGATGAACCGATGGACCAACGTGAGCATCTTCCGCAACTTCGAGCCATCCGCTCGTCTTCTCTCCTACAGCGAGACCCATCCGCTATGGTACAAGCCCCAAGTAGATACCCAAAAGATAGAAGAAGTGGACGCAGCCTACAAGGAGCAGATGTCGAAGGATGCCATCATGCTGGGCGAAGTAACTGTCAAAGCTCGCAAGAAAGGCAACAAGCAAAAAGAGACCGAACATTTCGAGCGCCGCATCTTCGGTTTTTATGATGTAAGCCGCTTTGTTGATAAGGTAAGAGACGAAGGCAAGGACATCAGTCTCCTGGAGAATCTCCTGCCACAGCTCGACAAGAATATCCATGTGGAAGTAAGCGACTCCAGCCATGGCGACACCATCAACGGCACCGACCGCACCTATAAATATGGTTCCATTCCTCTCACCTTCTATGTGAACGGCAAGGTGCTGGACGAGAACTTCTTCCGCAAGGACATCGATGCCATCAAGTCTATCCTCATCTACGAGGACAATACGATGAGCGACAATGAGGTCTATACGATGGACAAGAACTTCCAGGTGAAGCGTGACCAGCTCAAGGACACTTGGAGCGGTGACGTCGTACATGCCGAGAATGGTCTCGACAACCAAAAGGCTGGCATCGTATGCTCTGTGCAAATGTCGGATGACTGGGATCCAGAGAAGACCTACAAGACCCATCGAGGCATTCGCCATACGACGATACAGGGTTACAACCGACCTACCGCCTTCTACAGTCCTGTCTATAACGACCTCAACTCGTTCGACCCAACCGACCAGCGTCGCACGCTCTACTGGAATCCATCGGTCACGACAGATGACAACGGAGAGGCTACAATAGAATGCTACAATTCATCCAGAACGGCTGCCGTCAGCTTGGACGCAGCCACTTTGGAAAATGGAACACCAGGATATATAGACACGCTAATAAAATAAACAGGCATAAATAAGCTGACATAAATAAGCAGACATAAGGGAGGCGAGCCACAAATCAAGTGACTCGCCTATTTTATGCCTGCTTATAATCATCAAAAACAACCTATCCTTCTAACATGGAGCAACCTTCCAAGACTCAATGCTTCTTCTATCAGCAGAGAAGTTGATGCCGACCTTATATACCTTTCTACCTTCCATAAGCCTAACTACTTCTATTTTTCTCGGCTATGATTCTCGGTCGTATCTCGTTGGAAAACCTGACTCACGACCGTATCACATGGGAGACAAGATGTGCTGTCTTTGCCAGAGGCATTCATATTAGCTTGCGCCTCCAAGCACTTATCCAGTCCCAAATATATCGTACCCGTTAAGATCAAAGCAGCAGGATTTTGCTTCTCTAGCTTTTTCATCGTTTTGGAAAACATACCTTCGGCCTTGAGCATTCTCTTAGCCGATTGCTACAAGTAATTGATCTGTTCCATACTCAGATGAGGTTTCTCTCCTTTCTTCACATTGCCAAAAGCGACCTTCAGGTCAGCGACAAACTGTTTCTTCGGATTCAAGGCGGACAGAGCCGCATTCTTGGAATTCAGGTCCAACGCAGTATCTTCGGATGAAGAGCAAGAAGCGAATAGACACATTAACACGGTGAGGGAAAACATTCCCATTAACATTTTAAATTTCTTCATATCTTTAAGTTTTAAATCATTAATAATCAATTCATTATTTATATCCTATTTTATACGGATGGCAAGTAGCCCCCTATCTTAGAGACATTTACTTCGCTTAAGGTTTACTTGCGAGCCTACACTATTCTGCAGACAACTCAAACTGCCGCTTCACAATGACTTTATTCTCTTTATCTCCTGTGAAATAGTAAAGATTACCCATAATAGAGCCTTCAAATAGTTTCTTTTTCTTGTAATACCCGAAGTACATTATATCACGTTCAAATATTTTGGAAAAGATAGCACGCTTCTCCAAAGAACCTTTCAAGCGAACCTGATAAGAAACAATCTTTACTTCATCTCCAACCTGCTTCCAAACCACATCTACAACCACATGGATATCATCACCATTGCTAGGAGAAAACACCGTATAGGTTGCATATTTGCAATTTTCTTGAATTGCATCATCAGGAGCCAAAACATTCATTGGAGTATTCCCAAATTTCCATTGCTCTAAATCTGTATCCTTCGTTTTGGTTCGATAATCTCTGGTTTCAGGTATTTTACGAAAGAAATCATTAGCACTATGCTCCCAACCGATTGCCTTTGATTTCACCCAATTGCCGATAGGTATATTCTCAATGGCAACTATGCTGGATGTAAATCCCCAAAAGCTACAACGTGGACATAGAAGGTTTGTTTGAGAATCTATGAAATCATATTCCATATATTTTTTCCCATTAATTGAATAATATAATTTCCATATTGAGTCTCCAGGCTTGATGACACCAAATTTCAAGGGCACTCCTTTTACAGGAAAATTCATTGGAAGTTTCTTCATCAATATCCCTTCATAAGACAATTTTATAAACCGATCGCCTTCAGACGAACGCAAATAGTCTTCTCTTGAAACAGAATCCTTACTTGCCTGCAAATTAATCTTAATCATTTTCCGTTCTGATTGTTTAAAATTGATGGAGTCATAGACGATGCCTCTCTTATAAGCAGGAGCATGTAAGAAGTTGTATTTTATTAGTTCTACTGCTTGCAAAGAGTCCTTTACCACGCCCCATTTCTCATACTTCAGTATCTTAACCTTGGTGTCAGAATACTTTTCCACATTAGCTTTGAGATTTTCAAAGTTACGTACAGCCTTGTCAATTTTTTCCCCTCGGGTAAACAGATTTACCGAACTAGAACTGTAACCTTGTGAATATGCTTGAATACCTAACATCAAGCATAAAAGTAATACTATTTTTCTCATTCTCTAAAACTCCAGTTTACTTGATTCATTATTTCATAATAAGGATTATAACAACCATTATAATAAATTTTTATAAATCCATACCCAGCTGCTCCATAATCCAAACAGCCATCAAATCTTACACAACAGCTAATATCATCATAATAAACTCCTGCATACCCACCTTTATTAGATATTCTATCTGTAGTTGTACCATATAAACCGCTAACAGAAGTGTCCACAAACACGAAAGTTTCTTTTGTATTTTTTTCTTTGTTGAATACATGATACATTCGTATTAGGCAATTACATATATATCCACCTTCAGCCTTAGTAGGATATTCATATTCTGGTTCTTCAATTATCTCAAGCTCAGAACGTGTCTTAAGTTTTCTTAGTCTAGAACCTTTCTTGAGCATAACAGCCTCACCTTTTTTTATATTTCTTATTGCATAAGTTCCTTTTATGCTGCTAAGAGCTTCTAATTCATTTTTAAAAACTTGCACTTCTTCTAGAGTAAGTTTCTTAGAGCCAAGACCTTCTAAAGGCTCAAACTCCATACCATATTGCTTAGCTATTTCAACTAAGTCATTAACAACATACTCCTTTTGAACATGAGAGTCATCATCCTCGACAGAACAACTTGCAAATGTGAGGAAAAATATAAAAAGACAAAGAACTTTTCTCATAAAATAAATTTTTGTCAATTAATTGATATCTTTATATGACCATTCACAACACATATCATAGGTATGTATGCCACATACATCTTGAACTGGTCACAAGTTCATCCTATTAATCATTTGTACTTACTCTATACTCATAATTACTTCTTGATTACTTAATACTTGTTTTGCTTCATCTTTCATATTGACAACGTCCGCCGAATATACCTTTATAGATTTATTCACTATCATCTTAGCATATTCCAAAGTTTTGCGAGAGTTATGCAACGATTGATAAATCTGCATGATGTTATATATCGGCTCAAAGCGATTAGGACACATCGCTTCTGCTTCATGAAAGCACCTTATAGCGTTGGCACTATTTCGAAGATCTTTATAATTATACGCCATAACCATCTTCAAGTCATAATCCGCCCAATATCGTTCGCATTCTTTAGCTACTTGCTGCGACTGGGCATATTGACCATCCAAGTTCAGCTCGACGGCATAATTATAAAGGAAATATGGCTCATGTTTCAAAACTGCATAAACCGATTGATACTCTGACAACGTTTGCTTGTCGCCGAAGACCAATCTTCTATCATAGAGCTTCTTCCAAGTAAGTTCAGCCTTCAGTCTTATTCCAATTTGAACAAGTGAAACAACAGACAAAATTACCATGCCCATTCCCATAGTCCTCTGAAGAGAGACTGAGATATGCATTCTTCGTGGAATACACGGTGAAATGATAAGCCAAGAATTGACAGCTATCATTACCCAAGTAAACGGATAACATGAAGGATAAGAAAAGAAGGCAAAACTTCCTAACCCTATCATTGAAAGCAGAGCAGCTTGCGCCAAGGAATCATGCATAGATTTCCTTATGAAGCAATAAGCCACCATACCCACATATCCAAACAATAACAATATACCGACGAGTCCAAACTGAATTGCAATGGCGAGGTAGTCATTGAACACATGCTTGACATTATCTGCCAACATGATTTCACTTTGCTTGGAAGAATGCTTTAGATAACCTGCCTGATAGTTCATATAGCATCTTTCGATACTACCTAAGCCATGACCATTCAATGGTTTGTCTTTTACCATCTCCATTCCGACCGTCCATATCAGTTTTCTACCATTCATGGAATTATGCTTACTCCCAGACATAGAGCAAAATGCAATCACTATTCCAACAACAGCAGAGAAACAGCCCACGCAAAGAACAACTCTTGCTCGTCTTGACACCTTATTATATATAAAGAGCAAAAAGACGATAAGCATCATGACACATGAGACATAACCAGTCCTCGACTTAGACACATAAATAGCAATCAACACTAAAAAACAAGATACTAAAGCAATGCTTCGCACCCATCTTTTTTGGTCTCGAACAAACAAAGCAACAAATGGCATCCCCATACATAAGCAAGATGCAAATCCAGCCGGATTCTCAAAACTTCCGATTTCAAATACCACATCTTGGCTCCACCAAGAATGATAGCATGCGATGGCATAAATAACCTGTGCAACGATAGATAGCCCTATAATTCGAGCAATAATGTTTTTATCATGTAAAGACTCAAAGACAGAACCTTGCAATAGTTGGAAGCCCATGACAAAAGCCAACAAAGCCCCTCCTATAGCAAAGCAGAACCATTTTGGAAGTATTTGCGAATCCGTCAACAAGGACGAATTCACAAAAATACTTCCAATAACGGTTAATGTCAATATGATTACTTTTGCATATCTCATCAGCCAACTTAATATCACTTTCATTGTGCAAGATGTAACATCAAAATACTATCTGCCGAACTAGATATCAAACCATTGGAAGAGAGATAATTAATCGTACCAGAAAAATTACCTATAAAGCACCGACTTCTACTGTCATAACTCAATAAAACTATATGCTTATTTTTCTTATCAAAGCTTGCAACACCATTATCGCACCCCCCTTCTACCCTATAATCCAATAGTTTAACTGCATTTACCACATTACTATATGTAACATTCAAAAACAGTTTTACAGGTTGATAGTGATTATCGTAGATTTTGTATTTTGCCAACCATTTTCCATTATCCAATCTTTTAGCCTCCATAGGATAAGCATGTCTAATAGTAATATCTCCAAAAGAAACTTTAAGGAAACTATCTTGTTGCTCAGCCTTATCGATATTACTAAGAACAGTCTTAGAATCCTGCAGTTTCTCTACTTTATTTTTGGGTGTATCGCCATGAGTCCAAGCTCCAATTGGTAAGGTTGCCTGTTGGGAAGTTTTCAAATGGAAGCCCCAGAAACTACCAGAGGTTGCAACCTGCATATCTTTTGAATTAACAAAAACATACTCATTATATTTTTTGTCATCCAACATATACATCAATTTATAAATCTTGTCACCTACCTTAATATCTTGACATATTTTTTCAAATACACCTTTTCCTTCAAATGTACGAAGATACTTCTTCATGGGAAATGCTTGTGGCGTGAATACATATTTAGAACGATCTATTATCAAACTATCAATATACAATACGGCACTCTTTACTCCACGAGCATATTGAGGAGCGTTCAGAATATTCTGACGCACCATTTTTGACACTTCCAAAGTATCCTTTACTGTTCCCATGTACTTATAACCTAGTATTTTGGCCTTACCATCAGCATGCTTATCTATTGCATCAGAAAGATTCTTAAAAATTTGTTCTACATTTGTAATCTTCCCATCTGAATGCAATCCATAAAAAGGATAATCCGTATAAGACTGGGCATTTGCTTGAATACCTAACATCAAGCAAAAATACAAAACAAAATTTCTCATCTACTCACATCTAGTCATATCAACAAGAATTGTTGTTCTCACTGAAAAGCTCTCACTACCTATTACTAAAGAACCACTCGCATAAATTTCCATTAAGCCCGAATCACCAATCGCTCGATGCTCATCAACGCCTCTAAATTCCGCTTCTTTCGGAGTAGCATACACTTTATGTAAAAATTGCTCTGCTCTATCCTTGGAGAACAAAGCATATCCCACTGCCATTAGTGAAACTTTCCCATTACTCCACATTACTTGCGGATCAGAGAAATACCATCCCCCTTTTCCTTGTTCAAATCTATTTACAGAACGAGTTACGCCAGCTGTTAACATTGACTTTGCTCGAAGATTTGAGATTACTAAATAGCAAGTATCTTTTCGATTTATCAATACTTTATCATACAAACTTGCATAACGTCTAAGTATGTTCTCTTTATTTCTTACATAGAATGTAGAATCTATAAAAGAATAATTAACATATACTTTCTTTCCTACTTTTCCCCAAACCTCTTTCTCTTTATCATCCATATTCTTCCAAGCACTCAAAGGTATTTCTCCTAAATGAGAGTAACCACTTACCAACATTTGATTTGAAGTTCGGCTGTACTTCTCTACAGAAGCATCTTCTGTAGGAACTTCCGTACAAGCAACAACAGAAAGTCCAAAAACAAACACTAAAAACAATTGAACGATTTTCATTTTTACTATAATTATTTTTACATGATTTCGACCACTTACAACACATTTCGTAGGTACGCATACTTCATACATCTTGAACAGGTCTATATTCATCCTACTATTAATCGAATTCTTTCTTACAATTTTCTGTTATTATTATAAAATTATTAACAATCGTTTCTTTCTACCACCAGATTTGTTTACCATTGCTATACGTGAATATTCGCTCTTGGCTTCCTTTGGTCAAGTCTCTCAATAGTAGCAATGCCCCACTCGGAACCTTGCCGAAATACAAGATGCCTTCTCGGTTGCCCTGTTTCTCCTCAATGAGTTTCCAACCGTTATAATCCCAATAATAAAGAGCATAAAGGTCGCTTTGTTCAATAAAGTTACCATCATTGCGAGGCAAATAGCGGATTTCCGATATGCTCACTGGTTGATCAAAGCCAAGTGCTGCCCAACCACCATTCGGGAAAGGCAAGGAATAGGAAGTCAAAGGGTCTCCATCGAAGACTTTCTCCAAGTTATGGCCTTTCACTGCACCACGCATACCGAACATATTCTTCGAAGTTATCTTCTCTCCTTTCGAGTCATACACCTCGACTTCTGCCATATTGCCATAAGAGTCATCTGGTGCTAAGTAACGAAAATACTGATACTTACCCTTATATTTAGGTTTTAAACTATAATAGCGACTTTCATCAGTATGAGCAATAGAAGCTATCGTGATAGAGTCACTAAAGTCTTCCTTATTGGCTACTTGGAATTTACCACCCTCCGTATTTTTGCAAAATTCTTTCAAATTGGTCGTGAAGTTATACTTTCTAACCGTTCTAATAGTTTGGACTTTACTTGTATTAGGCTTCAGTTCAACCAACCGTCCATCTGCCTGCAAAATAAAGGGATAGGCTTCAGCTATCATATTACCTTGACCATCAAAAGAAGCAGGAAGATACACGACGCCACGTCCCATTTTCTTGAAGTTCGCAATAGAGCCACTACGTTTGGCAAAACAAACAGGTATCCAATCTTTGTCATCGAATACACAAAGATAAATCCAAGGTGAAGCTTTTGGATTTTTCGTCTTCAACGCCACCGTCACATCAGAAGCATCTGTATATTTGTCAGTTACATCCTTGATGCAGCGATTATGGAGGTATTCAGGAACTACACTTTTAACATCCGAAGCAAACTCTTCCATTTCAGGTTGCTTGCTAAATGTATGGCGAAAGACTTTAGGTAGTCTATGGTCTGGACGGAAATAGAAATGGATTCCTAGATTCTCATTCAACCCAAAAGGTATTCCATTTTCATTGTTATCCGTGATAAGTACACCCCAAGAATGCCCCATAGAACGATTGCCCCATTGTGGTACAAAATCCAATGTGGCAGGCAAGCCTACGGCACGAAGTTGAGCTATGTTTCTCTTGGCATTCGACTCACAATTTCCCAAGCGCATTTTCTGCAAAATATCAAGAGGTAGCTCTGGCAAGTAGGTTTCAGGATAATACAATGCTCCATAAAATCCCTTATTCAACTCCTTATACAAACCATACTTATAAGTATAGTTCACCTGAGAGTTTTGATGAGGCTCAATCGAATTGCGATATTTATCCATGTAAAGTTTTCTCCAATCACTGACTGGTTCTGTCGTGATACGATAAGGCAATACATATTCGCAAAACATCTCAATGCTTACCTCCTTGTTCCAAGAACGTTGCCACATTTCAAAAGCATCATTGATATAAGAAATCAGCTGTTCTGAAGAAATTGCATCCTTATCCCACAACACTCGAGAGTTTTCTGATAAATCTCCATTTCTAGTAGAAGCAGCGACGTATGCCTTCTTATACACCTCATCCTTTTGGACAGGCAAGCTAAATACGCTATCCATCTCATGGTAATAAGAAGTGATGCCCTTACTAGCATAAGAATAGTGGGCATCCATATTCTGCAACAGGAACAAAGCTGCCTTATATTTCAAGTCATCATTTTTGAAGTGCGCAAGCACCTTCTCTGACAAATTGTCTTTTGCAGAAGTCCCCATTGCAAGAAATATTGCTCCTATTATCACAACATATCGCTTATTCATATCTTGAAATATATTCATTATAAGTTAATCGTTCCTACATATTCCTTATCACCAACAAAAAGAGAAATTTGATACTCTCCTTGTAAATAGTCAGGAAACTCCACAACAACCTTATCTGATAAGACAACTTCTGTATAAGAGACATGACCATTAACAGACAACTTAATTATTATATGTTCTGTACTATTAGGTAAACATAACTTGTTATCACTTTGCTTTAAAAACAAAGGAGCTATAGGACAACGAGATTGTGGATTACCCAAATTATCATCATGCGCACTAACTTTTAATTGTAAGCTAACCACAGTTTCTGCGGCATATACATTAAATGACACTATAAGCATCATTACGATTACAAAAAACTTCTTCATATAACATTTTTTTGTTAGCAAATTTACTGAAACTATTTTCAATTTTAGTCATACCATTTCCTTTTTAACTATTCACAAATTCACAATTATACAGTTAATATCTTGTAAATCAGTACTATATATTACAAATTCACAAATTCACGAATTCAAGATATTGCGAATTTTCATATCAAATTTACTTGCTGTCATATCATTTCCAAACACCTTTACTGCCATTCTCTTCCTGTTAGAAACATTAGAAGCAGACATTCCCATTAAAATTTGTATGTCCTTGGGCTTGAACTCCAGCCATACTAACATGCATATTCTATATTCATTTTCCTTCAATGCTTCATTTTTTTCCAAAGTTTTTTTGAATTGAGGCAGAAGTGTTTTGAACACATTCTCCAATATTGCCCATTGTTTCTCTGTTGCCATGTTCCCTTGAACAACATTTTTTTTAAATACTAATACTATAGCCTTATTCATGATTTCGCCTTTGCCATCATCAAAAGGTTCTTGACAACAAACTCCTTCTTCTAGGACTTGAAGTTCTTGTTGCATCTTTTCTATCTGTTCGTTTTTTTTCTTAACTATATTTGACACATCATTAAAATTAGAACTCAACTGGTTTAACAACTCACGCTTATCTTTTAATTCATTATCCACCATTTGAATCTGTTGTTTGTATGTACACAACTTGAGATAGTTTAATTGTTGTTTTTTGCGAAGATTCATTACATAGACAATTGATGCAAACAATATCATTGCAAAACATAAGAGAAACACAAACATAAACAATTGCATTTTCTTTGATTCCATTTCTTTTGAAAGAATAGTTTTTTGCAAAGTATTATATCTATAGGAAGAAGCAATATTTTGCATTCTTCCTACTTCATTCTCAAAACGAGCAGAATCATTATTTATGACGAATAAATCTACATATTTCTTGATAGAATCCAAATTATCAATACTTTTGCTATAGCAATACAACCCATAATACGCATTTACCTTGTCATTAAAATTCGTACTTTTTTTGAGACTAATATCTATGTATTCTCTAGATGTATGAGATTTTAGAGCTAGATTGAGCATACCCTTTATATAATAATAATGGGCATAGCAAATTGCATGAGATTCTTCACCATTAAAATATCCAGACTCTCGTTCATAAATTTCCATGTATTTTTTAAGTTCACTATAACGTTTCAATCTAAGCAAAGGCTTGAAGAATTGTCCATAAACTCGTATAGACTCTTTTATATATCCATATTTGCGATATGCTTTCTGAAGAGAAAAACCTATTGATAATGCTTTTCTGAATTCACCCAAACCATTACAAACTCTAACTAGATGTTCTCTTGACAACAATGCCGCCAAGGTATCTTTTGCCATCCAAGCTGCCTTTTCTGCCTTTTTCAAAACTTCCTCCGCATTTTGGGGCATGTTTTGGTGCAAGAACAAGCCACCTTCTTGCTGATAGATTCTTGTCAACAAGCTATAATCACACGCAACATCCATAGTGTCAGCCTTCTCTACAGCATCCTGATAACAAGACAAGGCTGCAGGGTACTCACACATATCACGGTAAGTACAACCCAACAAGTAATGAGCCAACATTTGCTCATTGCTCGTTCCATGGTCATCATAATAATCAGCCACCAGCTTCATCACACTATCGGTGGTGAAGTTAATAAATCCCTTATTCATACCCTTGGCATAAATAAGTAGATAGCGCATCTGTAATCGCTTGGAGAAATCTGGATACTCTGGCTTCAGTGAATCCAACATTTCCAAAGCGAAACGCACAGAATCTTGATGATTTTCTATCAAGCTATCTGCCCGACTGATTGTTGCCTCATATCTTCCTTGGTCCGTACAAGCGACCAAAGAGATCAGCACCATGATGAATGACAATATTTTCTTCATTGGCTCTTTTAGAATTGCGAATCGGCTTTTTAGAATAAGAGGCGACCCTTACGAGCCGCCTCCATAAAGTTTTTCATGTTATCCTGAAACAATCTTTTACACCTAAATCCTAACTAATAATTTACAATAATATATTGAACCTAAACCTATATTACTTCGTTTTGGTCAATGTAGCTTCCGTTCTATATTCCTTGCCACCCTCTGTGTAAGTGTACCAGAAAGTGAAGATACCCTTTTCTGGGTCATACTTGCCACCGCCATCGGTGATAGCCAACTTGTCGTATGCCGTCACGGTCAATGTATTGTCGGCATTGACACGGATATTGTAACAGTTGTCAGCCACATTAGCAACCTTCTCTAGTGCCACCTTTTGGAAAAGGCGAATGGTAGAAGCATTGAGAGCTGTAGCTGTACGAGGAGTGGTGGTAGCGGAAGCTGAGCTTGTCACCTTCTCACCATTCACCATCTGCCAGGTAGTGCCCTCGAAAGTATAATTGCCAGAATAGTCATTGATCATCTTAGGATGTACCAACAAAGTGGTATCAGTCTTGACGATGCTATAAGCACTGGTGCTTACCACTTTCAGAGGAATCACATAGAGAGAATCTGGATGGATTTTCTCGGTATTGATAGTCAATGGGATGCGGCAATACACCTCGCCAGCCTTGATGACACCTGTCATGGATGGGAAATTATACCAATCCGTAGGCAAAGTCTGATACTTCACATCCTCATCGCCGAAGTTCTTATAGTTGTACAGATCCATCTTGGCATTGTCTGCCAAACCGATGGTCACGGTCACATCTTGGTCAGGGAACTGAGTGCCGCCGATGGCAGCCGACACATAGAGGCTACCATCACCAGCATAAGAAACTTCCTTGTCCTGTATATCCTGGGCTGCGCCCACAAGATATACTTCCTTCTGATACTGCTCCTTCTCCAATGGGTCAGACTGAGGCTCGCAAGAAGCCATACCCATCAAGGCTGTTCCCAATATCACTGCTGAAAAATATTTATTCATTTTCATTTTCGTAATAATCTAATCGTTATTTCTAAGAGTCTTGATTACTTCTCCCAACCTGGGTTCTGGTCGAGTTTAGCGTTCCTGTCAATGAGAGACTGCTTGATAGGATACAAGCACTGCTTATTGGTGACATTATAAACTGCATATTGATATGAGCTAACCGTACGAGTATAGAACTTCTTTGGGTCTGTGCTCTTTGCATCCACATTCATCGTGATGAATGGGTCAGCCAACGTGCTCTGCAATTCACCCCAACGACGCAAGTCGTAGAAGCGACGGCCTTCCAAAGCGAACTCAACCTGACGCTCACGCTTAATCAACTCACGCATCTTATCCTTGTCGGCAGCATCTGCCTCCGTGATGCCAGGAAGACCTGCACGATAGCGAATCATGTTGAAGTACTTCACCATCTCGGCTGTATTGCGAGTTACGGTTACCTCATGCTCCTCATCAGTATAAGAACCCTCCATCTCGTTCATAGCCTCCACATAGTTGAGCAAGACCTCTGCATAACGAATCAATGGGAAGTACTTGCTACGAGTGGTTGCACGAGGCTGGTCGGAAGGATGGCAATACTTGATGCAGTTGTAACCAGACCAAGACTTGTCGTTTGGATAATCAGACCATGCGGCGAAAGGACTGTCCTTGTAGAAGGTCTGATAGAAGTTCTTGTTGTTGACAAGCGTACCTGTGTAAGAACTACCCTCACGATAACAATAGTTGAACACGATGGTAGCGTAGAAACGCATCTCACGGTTGTCATACATCTTGGCTACATTTGAACTCAATTGATAGTTAGAGAAGGTCTTCGCCTCACCGATTTCCTTCCAAGCCTCATCGTCAGAAGGATATCCGCTACCCTCCTCGTGGATATCCTTACCATTTTGCATACGGTAAGCATCCACCAGATTCTGACTAACACAGAGTCCATTACCACCACCAGCTACAGCTGGGAATGAAATCCAAACTTGGTTGTTTGACTCAGATTTCGCCCACATAATCTCAGAAATGTTGACTGCACTCTCCTCACCTGTGAACATATCGTTATAAGAACGGAAAGGATCAATGCCACCCACACCATCAGGGAAAGCTGCCTTGGAAACGTTGTCAGGGAACTCTGGGGTCTTGCTATCGGCAGGCACTGTATAAAGCGAATAGATGCCCGTATCGATGATTCGCTTGCAGACAGCAGCTGCCTTTGCCCACTTCTTGGCATCGTATGTCTGGTTGAAGTAATTGACACCATCCGAGCTACGCTTGAAATCCACGTAGTACTTGTTGCCATTAAACCAAGGGCTTGCTGCCTCCAGCAAAACTCTCGACTCCATTGCCAAAGCGGCTCCTGAGGTAGGAACCTTGTAGGTCTCTGTAGAAGAGCGGTCAGAATCGAGCATCTTGGCTGCCTCCTCATACTCCTTGGCGATAAAGTCAATGCACTCGTCGTATGTGGCACGAGGATAACTCATGTCCTCCACACTGGCATTGGAAGGAATCGTACTTGGAATCAATGGCACTGGTCCATACTGGCGAACCAAGCAATAATAGTAATGAGCCAGGAGGAAGTGGCACTGACCAGCGACATCACGACGCTCCGTCTCACTCAAGTCTGGGCATTCACCCATACGCTCCAATATCATGTAGGCCTTACGGATTCCCTTGTAATAATTACCCCAGTTATTGAAGTTGTCTGAATACTTGTCTATCTCGCCCAAGGCATAATACACACCCTTGTTGTTACCATCTTTCCATGAGCAAAATGCCTCGTCTGATGTATAACAGAATGGATTGGATGAATAAATCCAAAGCACATCGTCATTTGGCAAAAAACTGGAGGCAGCATTGAGATACTGCATCAGCAAGCTCTTGCGCTGAAAGATGGAGTCAAGGCTCGTCTGGTTATAAAAATACTTGTCGGTGTTCAGATAATCGTCGCAAGAGGTGAATCCTGTGACCATCGCTGCAGAAGCAACAACACCTAATAATATATGTTTAGTATTCATAATTTAATTCCTATTTTAGATATTACTGTATCTCTTCTGTTAGAAGTTCACGTTAAACTGCAAGGTATAGGTACGCTGGATAGGATAAGCTGCACCATTACTTTTCACCTGACCTGGATCCCAAAGCTTGATGTCATCCCAGGTGCAGATGTTGTTGACGATGAAACTTGCATCGATGTTGGAGATACCGAGCACCTTGGTCAACCATGGATGGTCGAAAGAGTAACGCACGGTCAAGTTCTTGAAACGCAAGTAGCTGTTGTCTGCGAGCCAGAAGGTTGACGCACGGTTGTTGTTCTTGTTCTGTCCGTAGGTCAAACGTGGGAAACGAGCGTTTGGATTCTCTGTTTCTGCTGTGCCTGAAATCTCACGTGGAGTCCAACGGTTCTTCTGGTCAGCGACGATAGAAAGCAAGTTACCTGTAGCCTCCCAAGCGAAAGGATAGAAACCTGTACCACCATAGAAGAACGTACTATGACCTGCACCCTCGAAGAGCGCACTCAATGTAATCTTCTTCCATCTTACCTCGGCTGCGAAACCATACTGGATCTCAGGAGTGTCGGAGTAAGACAATGGCACGATATCATCGTCATTGATGACACCATCGTTGTTGACGTCCTTGTACTTGATATCACCAGGATATACCTTAGACTCGTAGCTTTGCTTTGGTGAGCTATATACATCATCCCAGTCCTTGAACAAGCCGAGGGCGATCAAGCCGCGCTGCACACCATAAGGAACGCCAGAATATGACTGATATGAATAACGGATGCCAGACTGCTCCCAGTTGGTCACCTTGTTGCGGGAGTAGGTGAAGTTGGCGCGAAGAGTGGTACGCCAGTCCTTGTTCCAGTTCTTGGTGAAGGTGATGTTACCATCCATACCATGAGATTCCATGGAACCGATATTTGCCCAAGGCAAAGACTCAAGACCGATTTCATCTGGCACTGTGGCACGCTGCTGGAAGATACCATCACGCTTGTCCTTGAAGTAATCGACCGTAAACTCTACCATACCTTTGAAGAGATGTACATCAAGACCGACATCCAGTTTCTTGGCCTTCTCCCAAACAAGTCCGTCGGTACCTACCTGATTCTCTGTCTTGGAACCATAGAGACCGTTCCAACCGCCACCACCATCTTTAATAGTAGTGACATAAGGGAAACGAGTTCCACCGATACGGTCGTTACCTACGAGACCGTATGATGCACGAATCTTGAAGTACTCCAACCAAGGCATGTTCTTCTGCACCCACTTGTACTGGGTAGGAATCCAACCGCCAGAGATAGCAGGGAACCAACCGAAGCGATGACCTGTCTGGAACTGCTCGGAACCTGTATAACCCAAGTTGAACTCGGTGAAATAAGTATCTTTGTATCCGTATGTCACACGACCCGAGAGAGCCTCATTGCGATAAGGGATGGCTGCAATGGCTGAACCGATTTCTTTGTTGTCCTTATAAGAATATGACTTGCTCTGAAGATAAAACATAACAAGAGCACCCAGTGAGTGGTCGCCAAACTTGCGATTATAACTACCATTTAATTCCCAATAATAGTTACGGTTGAAGATAACGTGCTGAGAGTATTTTTCGTCACTTTTCTCAATGGTCTTGTTAGTTACAAGAGTTCCATCTGCAGCACGTCTGATGGCATAATACATATCCGGTTTCTTAAAGTGGGTGGTATTGTGCTCGGACTGACCTGAGTAAGAGAACATACCACGAAGTTTCAAGCCCTTGGTAATGAAATCCAGATTCTGACTGATGATAACAGAAAGGTCTGTGTTCAAACGACGATTGGTCTTGTAACCCATCTCATTCAACTGTGCGTATGGTGAAATTTGGTCACCATTCTTACCGTATGAAGCCAACAAGCCATTGGAATACTTCACAGGCATGGTGACAGGAGTCAAATTGGCCTGTGCTGTCCACAAAGTGCTGTTGTCGCTCAAACCAGGACCATCGTTATCAACAATCACCTGGTTCAACTTCAAGCTCAATGTTGTGGTCTTGGTCAAGTTAGCATCCACCTTGGAGAGGAAAGAATACTTGGTGTAACCCACATTCGTATTATAATCATGAGCAGACTTGTCCTGCTTGAAGACACCATCCTTGCTCAAGATACTCAAAGACATATAGTAACGAGCAGCCGAACCACCTCCAGCGATACTCAAGAATTCCTGGTTCTGCCATACATGCTTGTTGAGGATGACATCACGCCAGTTCACATTAGGATAGAGGTCTGGATCAAGACCTGTGCGGAAGAGTTCCAACTCGATAGGAGAATACTTGGCTTCATTGCCACGAGCCAACTGTGCCTCGTTGGCAAGCTGAGCGTAGGTATAAGCGTCGCAATACTCAGGCTCACGACCATTCTCACTCATAATGAAATTGGTCTTGAAGTTGATCTTCAACTTACCTGCCTTACCACTCTTGGTGGTTACGACTACGACACCGTTGGCACCACGTACACCATAGACGGCTGTGGCAGATGCATCCTTCAAGATAGAGAAACTCTCGATATCGGAAGCGTCAAGGTCGTTCAAGCTGCCTTCCACACCATCCACCAGCACGAGGGCAGAGGAGTTGGCACCGAAGGTACTGATACCACGAATCCAGAACTCAGAGAAGTCGTTGCCAGGCTCACCACTACGGGTCACGGCGATGATACCCGGTACGTTACCACCGAGCATGTTGGTGATGGAAGTAGCAGGAACATCCAATGACTCTGGTTTCACCGTGGTGATGGCACCTGTCATGGAAACCTTCTTCTGTGTACCTGCACCAACGACTACGACTTCGTCGAGGGCACCGACATCCTGCTTCATCACAATCTTAAGGCCTTCCTTGTTGAAGTTTACCTTATAGGTATATTTCTTGTAACCCAAGTAAGTGAACTCCAAGGCCGTATTGTTAGGGATATCCTTGACACGGAACTTACCATCCAAGTCAGTGACAGCACCCTGCACGCTCTTGTCCTTACTCATCACCGTCACACCGATGAGAGGCTCACCGTTCTCATCCATCACGGTACCAGCTACCATAAACTTGTCTTGCGCAAAAGCCGATGTGCAAATCATCGTGACAAGCAGCAGCATGTATATCTTAATATGTTTCATTGTCTTGTTTGTTTTGGTTAAAAATAATATAGATGATTCCACCAGCTTATTCTATAGCAAACTTGCGAACATCAGCACCCCAACCTTCACAGATATAGAAGTTGCCCTCGTCATCCACCGAAATGTCATAAGGGTAGTTGAAGGTGGTTTCCAATGGAAGACCTTCCACTGCATTCGTGCTCTTGGTAAAAATACCAGCTACGGTAGAAACCATTCCATCCTCATGTCCTATCTTGCGGATAGTGAATCCCATGGAGTCGGTCAAGTACATATTGCCATCTTGGTCAAATGCCATTCCCGTAGGGTTCTTGAAGGAAGCATCAGCCTTAGGACCATCTTGTGAACCCACGCCATTGAAACCAGCATATTGCTCTACAGTCTTACCGTCTGCGGACACCTTATAAATACCCTGCTTGTTCTGTACGGAAAGATAGAAGCATTTGTCAACAGGACTCCATACCAAGTAAGAGGTTTCCTTATCCACATCGCCACATTTATCATTGATGACTTCCACATTTTCAGGATTAGCTATCTCCATGCGGCAGAGCTTGCCATTGTGCTCACGGAAGTAGAGGTACTTTTCGGTGTCATCCAAGCATGCGGAATAAATCTTGCCGCTTACTGTCTCAAGCTGATACTTGCCTTTGTCATCTGTGACAAACTTACCATCTTTATCCGTCTTCTTATACTGCAATGCCGTTGCCAGACGCTTAGGGCTCCAACTGTTGGATTGGTCGAAGCAATACACCTGATGAGGGCTCTCTATCTGGATGCAGTAAAGCTTCTTTCTATCCTTGGTTACTGCAGGGTGTGCAAAGTTAGGACCACCAGCCAACAGAGTAACTACCTTGTTGTCGGCTTCAGAAATCATACGAACACGACCCGTCTTCTGGTCAGCACGACCCTCGGTACAAATCACGTTGTTGCCGGTTACCACGTTGATGCCGTACATGTACTTGAAACGAGACTCTGCAAGTGTACCATCTTTATAATCAGCAGTTCCAGATTTTCCTGCCAAAACAGACACACGCTCCACCTTAGTATATTTAAAGGTGTTAGGGCAAGTGGCAGGTTCGCCTACAGAATCCACGCGAACGGTGATTTGATTGTTGCCATTCTCCTGCTTAGGACAGATACCGTAAATTGTCGTTCCATCAGAGTTAACCACCGTGGCCTTACGGTTGCCATTGAAGACGACATCAATCTTGGAAGGATCTGTTCCGAAGTTGGAACCCTTGATTACAAACTGCGTAAGATAACCTCCTGAGTCAGGAAGTATCTCCGAAACTGTCACCGGCAGCGATGGGTCGAAAGCCGCACCACTAATCTTCGGTGTCTCGTAATGAAAATCGTCCGAGCAAGATACCAATCCTGCTGGAAGCCCAGCTGCTATCGTCAGCATGAGCATTGACTTCGTCATTTTACTTAATAAGTTAGACATACCTTTTTTTATTAGGATTTAGTTAATAATTAATGTTTGTTCTGAGTTTAGCTACTTGTTAAAAGTTGATTGTCTTTCCAATTTTAGGTTTCATTCAATGATATTTAACTATCTTTAGATTTAACCTTTTTGGTTTTCGACATCGCAAAATTATAAAAAATGTCATTTTACCAACAACACAATATATCAATTATTGAGAAATATATGTAAATTTCAGTAAAATCACATAAATTATACCAAAAATCACGATAATTGCACATTTTTGTGGAGCGATATAGAATACACACAGGCATACATTCCATCATTTTCTTTAAGTTTTCTTTCATCTTTCCATATTTTTTTATAACTTTGCACCGAGAAACAATAACTCACGAAACATTCCTATATTACAAATACAATACTAAAATATTACAAATACAATACTAAGATGGAACCTATTAAATTAATGATCCTTGGCAAGAGGGGCATGATATTGATGTTTTGTCTCCTTCTAAGTTCACTTACGGAGATATTTTCGCAGTCTGCCCCCCCAATCAGAGTGCTCAACGCCGTGTTCCCTTCACCTTCCGAGGAACAGAAGTGCATGCTCATCGACCACCAGGGGGTGATTTGGATAGGAAGCGACTTCGGGCTCAAGTCATACGATGGCTATCGCTTCACTTCGTACAGGAGCGATGCTACCTCACCCAACATATTGCCCCATAACACCGTCATATCCCTAGCAGAGGGAAAAGACGACTGTCTATGGATAGGTACGCGCGACGGACTTGTCAAGATGGACAAGCGTAAAGGTATATTCACAACCATCCCCATGGACTGCGACCAGCAGCGCATCGTCTATGCCCTCCATACCACCCGAGACGGGCAGCTATGGATGGGAACCGACAATGGTTTGGCAAGATATGTAGGCAAGGGGAACGCCTCGTTCTATACCTATAATGCAAAAAACACCACCGTCATAGGAAAGGACGGCAAACGACAGCATTTTGGAAATATCAGCGTAAAGTCGTTCGCGGAAGACAAAGATGGACAAATCTATATCGGAACTTGGGAGAACGACCTCTACCGTCTTGACCCCAAGAAGAACATCCTGTATCGCTATAATCTCTGGAAACCCGAAGACAAGGTTTCGGCTTATTCTCTCAAACTAGACCAAAAGGGACAACTGTGGATTGGAACATGGGGAAACGGGCTGAAATGCCTCACCCATCCTCGCAATATCCAAGACCCAGGCTACATATCCGTAAGCAACAACACCACAACATTCTCACTCATCTACAAGATGGCTGAAGACCCGATGACACACACCATCTGGTGCTGCTCACGAGAAGGACTGGCAGTGGCCAGCACCGACCATCCACAAGCTGGTCTCACCTATCATCAAGAGATAGGCATATACACCCAGTACAAGCCACAGAGCGTATATGACGTATGCAGCGACAACCTAGGCAACATCTGGGCGCTCTCTCGCTTCAATGGTCTCTACCATGTGGGAACCCAACCTTCCCCTTTCTCCATCAGCAACTTCCTGGACAACGCCAAGAATCTCATCGGCATCAACTCCATCTACACACAGGACGGCAAGCTCTTCTTCATGAGCCTCTTTCCTGTAGGTCTTGCCGTATATGACGCCGTGGGAAACCACGTTGCCATCAACGACGAGATACCGGGATTTTCAGCATTGCCTTACGATGCACGAAACACACACGTTTCCGACATCTGCCAAAGACCAGACGGTTCTATCTGGCTGGCAAGCAACGGCTATGGCATCATCAGCCTGAAAGGCGGCAAAGGTACTCTATATAATAGGTTCAACAGCCAGTTGGTGAAGGATAATTACATCAACACATTCTTCACAACGCGCAAGGGGATACAGATGATAGGAGAAAACGACTACCTGGACTATATCCTACCATCTGGCAGGGTAGTCAACTTGCTACTGCATACCGATGTCAACGGCATCGCAGACGACCATGAGGGCAACATCTGGCTCGCCACCTCCAACCGTGGCATCTGTCGCATCAGCGGCAATCTGGCCAATGAACGAACATTGAAATACAAGTGGTACAATAAGGAAAACGGCAACTTCGTGATCAATGACGCCACCCAATGCCTGGAAGACAGCAAGCACCGCCTTTGGGTCATCTCCAACAGTGGTGGGCTCTTCCGATACAATCGAGAGGAAGATAAGTTTGTAAGCGTCAACGAAGAGCTGCACTGGGACATCGACCGCATCTTCACCATCATCGAAGATGGGAACGGCACTCTCTGGCTCACTACCGACAATGCGCTCATCAACCTCAACTACGACAGCCACGGGGACTCCCACTACACCACCTATACCCATGAAGATGGACTGGGCAACATCCGATTCATCGCCAACTCATGCTTCAAGTACGGCAAAGAAATGTATCTTGGCTCAGGTCTCGACTTCATCCAGTTCTCTCCAGAGCAAGTGAAAAGGTACCAAACACGCGAGCACAACAGCAACATCATCATCACCGACTTGCTCATCGACGGCAAGCGATATGCAGAACTGGACTCCACTCTGCGCATCAAGCTAAGCGATT
Organism: Candidatus Segatella albertsiae; assembly: GCA_002451555.1. Taxonomy (GTDB): domain Bacteria; phylum Bacteroidota; class Bacteroidia; order Bacteroidales; family Bacteroidaceae; genus Prevotella; species Prevotella albertsiae. The sequence continues at coordinate 8,049 of DKCU01000055.1, read as the reverse complement.
GCACGCCAAGCTATATGCACACGATTACCATACCAGCCAACATCGACAAGTTCTCCGTAGAGTTCGCCCTCCTCTCCTACCTCAACACCGAACAGTGCAAATACGCCTATTACCTGGAGGGGTATGACGAGAAGTGGCACTTTGTGGACGCATCCATACGCCAAGCCTCATTCGAGAACCTTCCATCGGGAACCTACAAGTTGCACGTGAAGGCAGCCGACAGCTACGGACACTGGAGCGAAATGCCATACACCATCAAGATCAAGGTACTGCCACCTTGGTACGCTTCATGGTGGGCATACCTTATTTATATATGTATGCTGATAGCAGGAGTCCGCATCGCCATCGTCTGGTATCGAGAGCGTCTGCGCACCAAGAACCGCCTACAGATGGCTGTCGTATTCACCAACATCACCCATGAGTTGCTCACGCCGCTCACCGTCATCTCTGCAGCAACCGACAGCATCAAGCGCGTTGCGCCTAACGCCCTGGGACAGACCGACATCATCCACGACAACATCAACCGCCTGACACGTATGCTCAGACAGATATTGGAGGTGAGAAAGTCGCAGGCAGGCAAGTTGCAGCTCAAGGTAAGCAAGGGCAAGTTGGGCGACTTCTGTGAAGAGACCACCCGCAGCCTCATGCCGATGTTCACACCTAAGCAACTCACCTTCGAGCAAAACATCAGTTGCCTGGGCGAGACCGCATGGTTTGACACCGATAAGGTGGAGAAAATGCTCTACAATCTGCTCAACAACGCTGTGAAATACACGACATCGGGCGGCAAGGTGAGCCTGCAAGTAAGCATCGCCGACCAGCAAGCCACCATCGTCGTGTCCGACACTGGCATTGGCATTTCCAAGGATAAGATGAAGCACCTCTACAATCGTTTCCTCGACGGCGACTATCGCCAGATGAACACCATAGGAACAGGAATCGGCTTGTCATTGGTAAATGACCTCGTAAAATTGCACCATGGCAAGATACTATGTCAGAGCGAGGAAGGCAAGGGCAGTACGTTTACCATCACGCTGCCTGTAGATAAAGAGAGCTATACCGACGCTGAGTTGCTGCACGAGGACACCAACTCCACACCTGCCACCGACATCATCGTCTCCACCGGAAGCAAGAGCGAGGAAGCCATGGCCACGAGCCAAGCCAACACCGACTTGCAATTGAACTCCAACAAGGACAACAACGACGAGCAAAGTTCCAACGAATACACGGTGCTCATCGTCGAGGACAACCAAGAGCTGCTTCTCTTGATGAGTAGTCTCCTGAGCACACATTACAATGTGCTAACCGCCAACAATGGCGAGAAGGCACAGAAAATCATCCAGAAGTCATCGCTCGACGTAGTGGTGACCGATGTCATGATGCCTGTCATGAACGGAATACAGCTGACGAAATGGATCAAAGAAAACGAAGACTTCTCGCAGTTGCCAGTTATCATGCTCACAGCCAAGACGCAAGAGAGCGACCGCAACGAGGCTTATCGTGTCGGCGCTGATGCCTACATCACCAAGCCTTTCAAGTTGGAGGACTTGCAGACTCGCATCGACAACATCATCGCCAACCGACAGCGAATCCGACAGAAATTCCAACAACAGAAGGACTTCAAGTTAGAGGAGCAACATTACAGTAGCCCTAACGAACTCTTCGTACAATCGTGCATCGACAAGGTGAAGGAGCATATCTCTGACAGCGAATTCGGAAGAGAGGAGCTGGCAGCCGAACTTTGCATCAGCAGCAGCACACTCTATAACAAGTTGCGTGCCCTGACAGGCCAGAACATCACGGGTTTCATCAATAATATCCGCATGAAGGAGGCTTGCGACATACTCAAGCGAGAGCCTTTCATCCGTATCAACGAACTGGCATTCCGTGTGGGATACAGCACCCCAAGATACTTCAGTATGTGCTTCAAGAAGGAGTTCGGCATGACGGTGAAGGAATATATCGAGAAGGAAGGACTGGCTACAAAGGAATAAAATCTGTGTAAGCTGTAGCAACCAAAAGAATAAGCGAAAAGTTTATTTACGTAAAAGCCTACACTCTACACGAATCAGTGGTAATCCCTAGTGTTTATCGTGGTTTTGCTCAGTGTATGCTTTAAAAAAGCCTACACTAAGCTTACACGATATATGGGATAAAACTATTGAAAGAGCTATTGAAACCATAAACAACAGGGTATGTAATGTTGTAAATCTTAGAACATTGGTAAATCATAAGCACAGATTAAATAATCCGTGCTTATGATTATACAATCCGTGTTTATGATTATATAATCCGTGCTTATGATTATCTTAATATTCTATCTTTCTTTAATTTACGTTCTTGTTTATCAAAGTTATATTTCTTTACTATCCATATTGTTTCATAACTAGATATACCATTTCTTCCTTGAATATAATCCTGTTTCACGCTTGAATGTAATCATATTCCTTGCTTTCAGTGTAGGCTTTCAAATAGCATACACGGCATGAACTCTTTATGGCTCAAAGACTTATACGAATTATGTAGGCGTGTAGGCTTTTTTAGCAACTCGATGTAAGCATTCTCATCAAGGATAGGATTGGAATCTGCATCGCATTTACTTATAACACCTATGAAACTTATCTGATCACCTTCACCTCTCCATTCTTAGAGAGCTTGACAATGCTGGATGGCTTGTGTGGCTTGTGCTCCTGGCGACGAGACCAGCAGACATAATCGACCATCTCCAGCAACTTAGGGTCGATGTCGCCGTAGTTCTGGGCGGCTGGATCGCCACTGATGTTGGCACTGGTGCTGACCACTGGCTTCTGGAATCGATAGCAGAGTTCCTTGCTGAAAGGCTCGTAGGTGACACGCATCGCCAGGCTGCCATCCTCTGCCACCAAATTGTTGGCGATACCTGTGGCATCATCCAAAATCACCGTTGTTGGCTTCACTGGCATGGCGGCGTCGATGAAATCCCAAGCTACCTGTGGCACATTGCGGAAGTAGCGAGCCATTCGGTCGGCGCTATCCACCAGACAGATGAGTGCCTTGCTGTCATCACGTTGCTTGATCTTATACACCTTGGCTACTGCCTCAGCATTGGTGGCATCGCAGCCGATGCCCCACACGGTATCCGTAGGATAGAGGATCACCCCACCCTTGCGCATACACTCCACTGCATTCTTTATATCTTCTTGTTGGGTCATTTTTAATATCTCCTTATTTATTTTAAATACTCTTGTACTGTTCGATGTCACGCATTCCATTGAGGAAGTCGCGAGCCTCCATGCGCTTCTTGCCGCTTATCTGAATGGTGTCGAGCTGCAACCACTCGTCGGCGCAAGCTATCTGCAAGCTCTTGCCCTCCACTCGCAAGGTTCCTACCATATTGTCGGACAACGAGGTAGTAGCAGAACCATTCGAAGACGAAGCCGACACCGCCTTGCCTGTCTTTGTCGCCTTGAAAATCTTCAAGACCTGCGCCTTGCCGCCCTCCTTCTGTATCTCGGTCCACGCACCAGGATATGGCGAGAGACCACGGATGAAGTCATACACCTTCTTGGCTGGCTGACGGAAGTCGATGCGACACGTGTCCTTGAATATCTTGGGCGCACTGTGGAGCACGGTATCGGTAGAAATCATGTCCTCCTGAGGCATCGAGTCGATGTTGCCGTCGGCAGCAATCAGTCGGTCGATGGTCTCGATGGCTATCTCCGCACCGAGGTGCATCAGTCCGTCATAGACATACTCCACGTCGGCATCGTCGGGGATGGCGAAAGGTTTCTGCATGATGATGCGCCCTGTGTCGATGTCGTGGTCGAGGAAGAAGGTGGTGACACCCGTCTCCGTCTCGCCATTGATGACAGCCCAGTTGATAGGAGCCGCTCCTCGGTACTGAGGCAACAGGGCGGCATGGACGTTGAAGGTGCCGAAACGTGGCATATCCCATACCACCTCTGGCAACATACGGAATGCCACCACGACCTGTAAGTCGGCATGATAGCCACGCAACTCCTCCACGAACTCGGGATCCTTCATCTTGACAGGCTGCAACACAGGCAAGCCCTGCGAGAGGGCGTACTGCTTCACCTGCGACGGCTGCAAGGTGTCTTGGTGACGGCCCACAGGCTTATCGGGCTGGGTAACGACAGCCACCACGTTATATCCTCCCTCCACGAGGCTCTTGAGGGACTCCACCGCAAACTCCGGGGTTCCCATGAATATGATTCTCAAATCTTCTTTTTTCATTCCTTCTTTCCTTTTATTTCAATATATCTAAATATCGTCCTATACTTTTTAACTATTGAATTCTTCACTCTTCGTACTTCACTCTTCACTTAATTTACTCCGCCGACATATCCGCCACGATTTGGCGATACATAGAATAGACCCTGGTACGGCTGATGTACCCCACCAGCACGCCGCTCATATCCACCACTGGGAGTTGGGCGGCATCGGTCTGGTCGAACTTCCTCATCACCTCGCTCATCGGCTCATGGTCGCTGAGTACCGCCGAAGGCTGGAGCATCAACTGCCTGACGGTGAACTTGGAGTATAATTCCGTGCGGAAGATGATATGACGGATGCGCGTAATGTCGATGATGCCCATGAGCACCCCTGCCTTATCGAGCACTGGCAGGAAGTTGTTGTTGCTGCGACTGATTTCTGCCACCAACTTGCTCATCGGTAGGTCGGGCCCCACAGGGTGGTAGTCCTTCTCTATCAAGTTTTGCATGCCCATCAGGGTGAGCGCCGCCTTGTCGATGTGGTGAGTGAGCAACTTGCCTTCCCTAGCCAGTCGGAGCGCATAGATGCTGTGGCTCTCGAAGATGTTGATGGTGAGGTAGGAGGAGATGCAGACGATCATCAGCGGCATGAAGAGCTGGTAGCCGCCTGTGAGCTCTGCTATCAGGAAGATGCCTGTGAGCGGTGCGTGCATCACGCCCGTCATCACACCCGCCATACCCATCAAGGTAAAGTTCTGCTCAGGCACGTAGATGCCCACCTGGTAGATGTTCCAGAGCCGGGCGAAGAAGAAGCCTGCGAAACCACCGATGAAGAGCGATGGTGCGAAAGTTCCACCGCATCCTCCACTGCCGTTGGTGGCCGAGGTGGCGAAGACCTTGGTGAACGTCACCAGTCCGATGTAGAGCACCAGGAGATGGCTGTGACCATAGAAGAGCGAGTTGCTCATCACCATGTCCCAGTCGGCCTCTGTCTTGCCCTTCAGGAGGATGTTGACCGCCGAATATCCTTCGCCATAGAGCGATGGGAAGAGGAAGATGAGACTGCTCAGGATGATGCCTCCGAAGAGCAACTTGACGTATGGATACTGGCTTATCTTGGCGAAGAACCCCTCGCAAGCCGACATCGTGCGCATGAAGTACAGGCTCACGAATCCACAGAACACTCCCAGCAATATGCAGGCCGGCAAGCGGTCGAGCACCCACGGATTGGTCAGCGTGAAGTCGAAGAGCGACTTGTCGCCCATCAGGATGTAGGTGAAGCAAGTGGCTGTGACACAGGATATCAGGATTGGCAAGAGCGATGCCATCGAAAGATCGACCATCAAGACTTCAAGGGTGAAAACAAGTCCGGCGATTGGCGCCTTGAAGATGCCGGCGATGGCGGCACTCGCTCCGCATCCCACCAACAGGATCATCGTCTTCTTGTCCATCCGGAATATCTGTCCCAGGTTGCTGCCGATGGCGGAACCCGTGAGCACGATTGGCGCCTCGGCTCCCACCGAACCGCCGAAACCGATGGTGATGCCGGAAGCCACCACGGAAGACCAGCAGTTGTGTGCCTTCAACTTCGACTGCTTGGTCGAGATGGCGTAGAGCACTCGGGTGATACCATGGGAGATATTGTCTCTCACCACATACTTGATGAAGAGCGACGTGAGATAGATGCCCACGATCGGGAAGAGGAGGAAGAGCAGGTTGTAGGTGCTCTTCTCGAATCCTGACGTAAGCAAGACTTGTATCTCATGAACGATGCTATGCAGGAAATAGCCTGCCACTGAAGCCAACACACCTATCAAAAAGGCCAAGACAAGCGTCATCTGGCGGTCGGAGATATGCTCCTTCTGCCAGTTCACCACCTTTGCCATCGTTCCAGGTCTTTCAGCCATGTCATCCATCATTTCTTTTCTCTCCTATCTATTATCTATTTCTTTTATTGTTTTTTCAACCAGTACGGTTGAAATAATCTATGCGCCCCGAAGGGGCAGAAGCACCAAGCCTAGGGCAACGCCCTAGGTAATATGTAAGCAAGAATGTCGCCCTGAAAGGGCAAAAGCTCTAAGCCCAGGGCAATGATTCCTGCAACATGTCGCCCTGTAAGGGCAGAAACTCTAAGCCCAGGGCAACGCCCAGGGTAATAGTTGCAGCAACATGTCGCCCTGTAAGGGCAAAAGCTCTAAGCCCTGCACAACGCCCAGGGTAATAGTTGCAGCAACATGTCGCCCTGTAAGGGCAGAAGCTCTAAGCCCAGGGCAACGCCCTGGGTAATAGTTGCAGCAACATGTCGCCCTGTAAGGGCAAAAGCAACATAAAGTAGGCTGCAAACGAATGCTTTTGCCCTTTCAGGGCGAAAACAATGCATTGTTACAACCCAGGGCGCTGCCCTGGGCTTGGTGCTTCTGGGCTTTCAGCCCGTATCAACCATACAGCTAGAATTATTTATCAGAATCCCTTATCAGAATCTATTTTATCAGAATCCCTTATCAGAATCTATTTTATCAGAATCTTTTTATGGGAATCTTCTTTTACTTTTTTACCTTTTTACTTTTTTACCTTTATCAGAATTCCGAAGTGAAGTGGAACTTGATGTGCTCGAAGTCTTGTTGCGCCATCGACAGCACATAACCCGAGTCGGCGAGGAACACATCTCTGCCCTCGATGTCCTTTGCCATGTACTGGTACTTGCGCTTCTTGAAGTTCTCCAGCTCCTGGGCATCGTCGGCCTCTATCCAACAAGCCTTGTGGAGATGCACAGGCTCCCAACGGCACTTGGCATTGTACTCGTTCTCCAGGCGATACTGGATGACCTCGAACTGCAACTGTCCCACCGTACCCACGATGCGACGGCCGTTGAACTGGTTGACGAACAGCTGAGCCACACCTTCGTTCATGAGCTGTTCCAAACCCTTCTGGAACTGTTTGCTCTTCATCGGGTCATCGTTCTCGATGTATTTAAAGAGGAGTGGAGAGAAGCTTGGCAAACCGCGGAAGTGTATCTTCTCTCCCTCCGTCAAGGTATCTCCTATCTTGAAAATTCCATTGTCAGGCAAACCCACGATGTCGCCAGGATAAGCCTCCTCAATGGTGCTCTTGCGCTGTGCCATAAACTGGGTTGGCGAAGAGAAACGCACGGTCTTGTCGAGGCGCACGTGGTAATATGGCTGATTTCTCACAAACTTGCCCGAACATATCTTGCAGAAAGCGATGCAAGAACGGTGGTTAGGGTCGATGTTGGCGGTAATCTTGAAGATGAAGCCTGTAAACTTAGGCTCCTCTGGATTCACCTCTCGCTCCTCTGCCTGCGTAGGCTTTGGAGACGGCGCTATCTGCACGAAGCAATCCAAGAGCTCCTGCACACCGAAGTTGTTCAATGCCGAACCGAAGAACACTGGAGCCACCTCGGCAGAGCGATAGGTCTCCACATCAAACTCAGGATATACGCCATCGACAAGCTCGAGTTCCTCACGCAACTGGTTGGCCTCACGCTCTCCCACTCGCTCGTCCAGTTCCTTGCTCTGCACATCTACCTCCACCTTCTCGGTGACACGCTGCTTGTTAGGCGTGAAGAGGTTGAGCTGGTGCTCATAGATGTTATAGACTCCCTTGAAGCGAGCGCCCTGTCCGATAGGCCAAGAGAGCGGACGAACCTTGATTTTGAGTTCCTGTTCCAACTCGTCGAGGACATCGAATGGGTCGCGACCCTCGCGGTCCATCTTGTTGATGAAGATGATGACAGGAGTGTTGCGCATACGGCACACCTCCATCAGTTTGCGGGTCTGCGCCTCTACACCCTTGGCGGAATCGACCACGATGATGGCGG
>DKCU01000037.1:35606-51310 GCA_002451555.1 Candidatus Segatella albertsiae | reverse complement strand
TTTTTCAAGTGGACTCATATATTAATAAGTTATTGTGTTGCAAAGATACAAAGAAAATATTTATTAGTCGTGGAAATGTGTTAAAAAACAATGGATTTCCACGATTAATAATGCTTTTTAACATAACAAAGCTTATCCTTAAGCTTGACCATCACTTATGCTGAAGAGGATTGTTACTTATGGCGAGAACATAAAATTTGGTTTAAAGAAAAACTGAGAAAAACAGAGAAAGGCATGGAAAGTAGGTGAAGGGCGATGAAGGGTGGGTGAAGGACTAATGAAACCCTTCACCTCGGAAGTGCCGATAAACAGGGAGTTTCAGAGCAAAAGATGAAGGGTGAAGGGCAAAATCGAGTAGGCTTCGATATTTTTTATCATGAGCAAGTCATTGAAAATATGATGCTAATCTTTACAATGACTATCCAACTAAGACAGCTGACTGTCCGATGCTCCGACAGCGAGCTGTTCATAGGCGGACAACCAACTATCCTTCGTCATCCCAACTGCTGTTTTCCTAAGGCAAGTGTGCTGTTACCGAAAAATAGCACCTTTATCTCCGAAAGATAAATTACTATCTCCGAAAGATAGCATCTTTCTATAAATCTTTCCAGAGAGCTGGGGCAGTGAATCTCGCCCATCCCTTACGGTTTATGCGTCTGCGAATAAATCATCTAGGGTGATCACTTTAGGAAAGTCTCCACTGTACTCATTATATTTGAGACCATAAGTGGTGATGAGCGTTGGATGAATCACCTTTCTGCGTAGCAGATGTTCTGATAGCAATTTCTGACGATGAGTCAATGTCGCATGATATGCCTTGTTTATTGAGAATACTTCGTTGTAGAATTTCATCTCACACATATTTACTACGTTGTCTTTTCTGTCTATAATCATGTCTATTTGAGTTCCACTTGTGGAATCGTCTCCTTTCATAGACCATGCAGCCTGAGAGCTTGAGACACCGGATATACCCAATGCTTTTTTTATTTGTGGGATATGGAGCAGACAAATTTCTTCGAATGCAATGCCTCTCCAAATATTTATTGGTGCTGAGTCGATGTTTTGGCTCCAGAAATCATCTGCCAATGCCTTTTGACCTTTTACGAACTTCTGATAGAAAAGGCAGAATGGATCTGTCAAGCGATAACGCTCGTCACGTTTGCCTTCGCTAAATGGCACGTAGGAATCTATGAAATCACTTGCTATAAGGGCGTTTAGCATTTTGGAGAGTCCTCCACCGGTGCCGATATGAAGAGCTTCCATTATTTCTTTGCGAGTGAAACCAATATGTTTTGTGCCTAGAAAATTTACGATTCGTTTCATCTCTTCTGGGTTTGAGAATACAGATGCAAACAATCGGCTGTATTCTTGGCTTAATTTGGCGTTGCTGGCAAAAAACAATTGGTCTATGTTTTGTGCTAAGCTCAGTCCTTTTTTCATATAGCCTAAATAATATGGTATGCCGCCTAATATCATATATGATTGGGCTATGTCATATCTAGATAATTTAATGCCTTGAGCTTGGTAGAATTGTTCGCACTCATTGAGAGTAAAAGGAGAGAGCTTGATTTCATAGGTAGTTCTTCCGTATAGACCGCCATGGTTGTTTACGAGATTGTTGAGCATCCATGAATTGGCGCTTCCGCAACATACGAGCATGATGTTGTCTCTATGGCATGCCCATGTGTTCCAAAATCCTTCAAATGCCGTGATGAATCCCGAACGAGGAGTATCCATCCAAGGCAATTCATCAAGAAATATGACTTGTCTTGTTCCATTGTCTTTATTCTCTAAAAACTGCGAAAGCATGAAGAAAGCTTCCATCCACGTAGTTGGGCATTTGCTCCTTTTCATACCCTGTAGTTGGAGTGATAAGTAGAAATGGCGTAGTTGATTTTTAAGGCTGTTCTTTTCATTAGCTTCATCGACAGGTGACAATCCGGCATGTCGGAATGTGATCTTTCCCTTGAGGGTCTCATCTACCAAGAAAGTCTTTCCAATACGACGTCTTCCATATATAGCAACAAATTCTGCTTTGTTGCTATTGTAGAGTTCCAACAACTCTTCTATTTCTTTTTTCCTTCCGATTAAATTGCCCATAACATTGTTTAATTTGTCCGCAAAGATACTAAAAGATGTGATAGCGGACAAATAAAAGTACTTTTTTAACGTTTTGTTACAAATGCGAGGCTATCATGGAAGACTTATTTGAACAAGTCTTCCATGGTGATGACGCTCTGTATTCGCCCAGCGTACTCGTTGAATTTCAGTCCGTAAGTCGTGACGAGGGTGAGGTGTAGAGCGTTCTTACATTTGGTTTCCTCTTGGAATGTGCTTATCTTATGGCGCAGGTTCTTGTCGTATGCGGCACTGATGGAGAAATCATCCTCGCAGAATTTCATTTCGCAGATGTTGTTGATGTGGTCGGCTCTTTCTATCACCAAGTCTATCTGGGCACCCTCTTTCTCTTTTCTGCTTTTCCATGGGCTTGCCTCCGTTTGCACCCCACTGATACCCAAGGCTTGCTTGATTTGTGGCAAATGATAGAAGCAGAGCGACTCAAAGGTGAAGCCTCGCCATGCCGTGAGGGAAGGAGTGAGTTGGTTGTCCTGCCAGAAGTTGGGATTGGTAGTCTTCTTTCCATCGATGAACGAGAGATAGAACTTGCTGTAGAAGTCGGTGAGTCGGTAAGAAATCTCTCGCTTGGGATAACCATACTTTACGTAGGATGAGATGAAATCGCTCACTTCCAAAGCCTTCAAGGTGGCAGACAAGCCGCCACCATCGGCTAACTTGGTTTGCTCTGTAATCTCTTTTCTCGTAAAACCTTGCTGCTTCTGGGCGAGCAGACGAACAATCTTCTTGCAGTCTTCGGCATTCGTGAAGAGAGAAGAGTAGAGACGGTCGAACTCCCATCCGAGCTTGGCGTTTGCACCGAAGAAGAGGTGGTCGATGTTTTGTGCCAAACTTTTGCCTTTTTGAAGCATGGATATATAATAAGGTATGCCACCTGTTGCCATGTAGCATTGCACTTGGTCGTATTTCGACATCACGATGCCGTTGGCTTGGTAGTAACTTTGACATTCGCCTAACGTGAAGGGGCGAAGTTTGATTTCATCGGTTGTTCGGTCGAAGAGACCGCCTTTGTTGTTGAGCAACTTGTCTGAAATCCATGAGGTGGCAGAGCCGCAGACGATGAGCATTAGGTTTTCCCTTCCTGCTCCCCATCCGTTCCAAAAGTGTTCTAACGCCGTGATAAAGCCCGAACGTGGTGTGTCCATCCATGGCAACTCATCGATGAAGACCACCTGACGTTTGCTTTCGTCTTGCTTCTCCAATAGGTCGATGAGAGCGTCGAAGGCTTCAAACCAGTCTGATGGAGTTGTCTTTTTGTCGCTCCCGTATTTTGCAAGGCTTCTGCCAAAGTTGGCGAGTTGTTGCTCCTTTAGTTTTTTGTCTTGCAGCTCGTAGGGAGACAAGCCCGTGTGGTAGAAGGACAGTTTGTCCTTGAACAATTCTCTGACGAGAAAAGTCTTTCCGACTCTTCTTCTGCCATAAACTACTGCAAACACAGGCTTGTCTGCCTGATAGAGAGTTCGTAACTCTTTGATTTCTTGCTCTCTTCCTATGATTTCTTGTGCCATGTTTCTTGTCGTTATTTCGCTGCAAAGATACAAAAAAATATTATTTGGCGCAAAATAACGAACTGTTATTTTGCGCCAAATGGGTAAAAAAGTATGCTTGGCGCAAAATAGCGTATGGTTTTCCTCCCTTAAACAAGTGCTCATTGTGCTGTTGCTTGCCATTTTCTTTTCGCTAGATGCTCCTTTTTGCATTGTTTTTTGTATTTTTGCAGGCAAATTGCGTAAAGCGTTGAAGACTATCGAACAAGGAAGATAATAGAACAATGAAAATCATAGAAAGTAATATCATAGGAAAGAAGAGCCAGGAGACTTGTGAGGATGGAATCGTCATCACGGATGATTTCGTGGCAGTGATTGATGGCAGCACGAGCAAGACACCTACGCATCTTGCTCCCGATATGAAGAACGGCAGGTATGCCATGGTACTCATTTCTGAATATATTCAGAAAAAACTGAAGGCTGAGGCTTCGGTGGATGACTTCTGCCAGGGAGTGACCGCCTATATATATAATAAGGTGTATTGTGAATTGAAAGTGGAAGGGAGGTTAAGCATCCATCCCGAGGAACGACTGACGGCATCGGCTGTCATCTATAGTCGAGCGAGACGAGAAGTGTGGATGGTGGGCGATTGCCAAGCCATCATCGACGGTAAACTCTATGAGAATGGAAAGCCATACGAGCAAGAAATAGCAGAGAAGCGAGTGGCTCTCATCAAGCAGGGAATGTCGCCAGCCGAGGCTCGTCAGGCGATAGTGCCGCGACTGGTGCAGGCGATGCTCGATGGACAGAACAGAAGTTATGCCGTGATAGATGGTTTTCCGATTTATCGGGAAGGGGTGAAGGTTGTGGCGTGTCAATCTGCAATTTTTGGCGAAGTTGGTGATTGGAATGGCAGTAATGGCTTGCAGGAAATCATCCTTGCCAGCGATGGTTATCCTTTCTTGAAACCTACATTGGCGGAGAGCGAGGCAGCCTTGGCAGACCAACTAACGCATGACCCTCAAAACATGGATACCTTTATCGCTACCAAGGGACTTGTCGAGGGGAATCGTAGCTTTGATGATAGGGCGTATGTTCGTTTTTATTATTAAAAATACTGAAAACATTTGGTGGTCTCGGATATTATTGCGTAATTTGCGTTACGTAAAAAGCGCAATAACTATCGTGTGACGAAAAATAAAAGGCTCTATACCTTATATATAGTATATAGATATAGAGCCTTTACTGTGTTTTTATGTGATATACTTTGATGTATTTATCTTTCTTTATCCTACCTGGCTTCCTGGCTTTACCTTGCCAAGGAGGGAGGTGACGTTCAATGTGCCGTCGAAGTTGACTGCTGAGAGAATCATACCCTGGCTCTCGATGCCCATCATCTTGCGAGGAGCAAAGTTGGCTACGAAGAGTACGTCCTTGCCAATCAACTGCTCTGGCTCATAGTAGGCTGCGATACCTGAACAGATGGTGCGCTCGGTGCCTGTGCCGTCGTCGATGGTGAACTTCAAGAGTTTCTTGGATTTCTTCACCTTCTCGCAGTTCAAGATATGACCTACACGGATGTCGAGCTTCTCGAAGTCGTCGAAGCTAACCTCTGGCTTGATAGGCTCTGGAGTATAATTTGCCTCCTCGTTAGCCTTCTTTTCATCGGCAAGCTTCTGGAGCTGTTTCTCGATCACCTCGTCTTCAATCTTCTCGAAGAGCAACTCAGGCTCGTTGAGCTGGATGCCTGCCTTGAGAAGGTCGGTGCTGCCGAGCTGGCTCCACTCGAAGTTAGGCATATTGATCATCTTGCGCAATTTCTCAGAAGAGAATGGCAAGAATGGCTCGAAGGCGATGGCGAGGTTGGCTACCAACTGGAGGGAGATGTTCAAGATGGTCTCCACACGCTTAGGGTCGGTCTTCCAAACCTTCCAAGGCTCGCACTCGGTGATATACTTGTTGCCGATGCGTGCCAAGTTCATGGCTTCCTTCTGTGCCTCACGGAACTTGAATACATCGAGGTTCTGCTCCAAAGCCTGTTTCACGTCCTTGAATTCTTCGATGGTCTTCTTATCTACCTCCTGCAACTCTCCACAAGCTGGAACGACACCGCCCCAATACTTCTTGGTGAGCTGGAGGGCACGGTTGACGAAGTTACCGTAGATGGCAACGAGTTCGGAGTTGTTGCGCTCCTGGAAATCCTTCCATGTGAAGTTGTTGTCCTTGGTCTCAGGTGCGTTGGCTGTCAATACGTAGCGCAATACATCCTGCTTGCCTGGGAGGTCAACAAGATACTCGTGCAACCATACAGCCCAGTTGCGAGAGGTGGAAATCTTGTCATCCTCCAAGTTCAAGAACTCGTTGGCTGGTACGTTGTCTGGTAAGATATAGCCGCCGTGAGCCTTGAGCATGGTAGGGAAGATGATGCAGTGGAACACGATGTTGTCCTTGCCGATGAAGTGGATGAGTCGTGTCTCTGGGTCCTGCCACCATTTCTGCCAAGTACCCCACTTCTCTGGGTGAGCGTCGCAAAGTTCCTTGGTGTTGGAGATGTATCCGATAGGAGCGTCGAACCACACGTAGAGCACCTTTCCCTCAGCACCCTCTACTGGCACAGGAATACCCCAGTCCAAGTCGCGGGTCATCGCACGTGGCTGCAAGTCCATGTCGAGCCAGCTCTTGCACTGGCCATATACGTTAGGACGCCATTCCTTGTGGTCTTCGAGAATCCACTTCTTCAACCAGTCCTGGTACTTGCCCAATGGGAGATACCAGTTCTTGGTTGGCTTCTTCACGAGACCATGGCCAGGGTTGTTCTTGTTGGTAGGGTTGATAAGTTCGTCTGGCGAAAGGGTGGCGCCACATTTCTCGCACTGGTCGCCGTAAGCACCTTCTGCACCACAGCGAGGACAAGTACCCACGATGTTGCGGTCGGTGAGAAACTCGCCTGTCACCTCGTCACAGAATTGCTCTTCTACCTTTTCCTCCAAAACACCCTTGTCGTAGAGCGTGCGGAAGAAGTCGGAAGCAAACTTATTGTGAACATCAGAAGTAGTACGGCTGTAAATATCAAAGGAGATACCGAAGTCCTTAAACGATTTCTTGATGAGGTTGTGATAGCGATCTACCACCTCCTGTACTGTGATGCCTTCCTTTTTGGCACGGATAGTAACAGGCACACCGTGCTCGTCGCTACCGCCGATGAAGACAACGTCTTGCTTCTTGAGGCGGAGATAGCGCACGTAAATATCGGCTGGCACATAGACACCTGCCAAGTGACCGATATGCACACCACCATTGGCATAAGGCAAAGCTGCCGTCACAGTGGTACGTTTAAATTTCTTTTCTTCCATATTAGCTAATATATTTTTTGTTATTTGGCTGCAAAATTACAAAAAATGTTGGAAACTAGGAAGTTTTCCGATGCTTTTCTTAATTGAACTTACGTACTAGGAGGTGTAACTACGGAATACCATGGAGAATTGGGAGATACTTTTGCTGAAAAATAGAAGAAAAGCATATTTTTAGAGCTGGGATTTGGAAGATGAACTTTTTATTCTTATTTTTGTGGAGAATTATTTATTAATCTAAAGAAATGACGTATGGATACAAAGAACGTTTTTAAAGTATTAAGCTTAATAATGTTGGTATTGTTGGTTTCGTGTGGTGGAAAAAACTACGATACCGATGCTTGGACAAATGACGCTATCAAGCATGCTGATGTCTCGGTGGAACAAGAAGAGCACGAAATGCTTGGCAAGTTACCTTACTATGCAGCATGTAACAAGGTCGCTAACGATACACTAAAGAAAATAATCGAGGGTGCTTATTCGGAACTATCCAAGGACTTGCAAAATGATACCGAGGAAAAACGCACGGAAATGTTGCAGCAGTTTGCCGAGGCTGCTGATTCTGCGGTTGCACATGTTAACCAGCATTACGAGTCGTTGTCTGCTTCGGAACAAAAGGCTCTGATAGGAAAGAGTGTGAAGGCTGCTTCTGATGCCAATGTCTTTGATAGTAGTATGACAAAGGCCGAAATCGTAGGATTCGAAGGAACTTCAAAAGTGAAGATTAAGGCAACATTGACAGCTAAAAAGCCTTTTGGTAAGTTCTTTCGAATGGTGTTGGCTAACGACAAGATGAAGATGGTTGCTCCTTTCTCTCTGATGTGTACGCCCAAGAAGGTAGGTGAGACTTTTGAGACGAACATTGGCGTACCAATGAATATGTTGGCACAAACAAGCATCTTGCTGTTTGATGCGAGATGATGAATTTTTACTAATGAACGAGATAATGATTGTTCACTTAAAAAATAAATGAAGATGAAAAAAGCAATTTTGATGATGCTGTTCCTATTGGCAGGAATGGTGGGATTTGCCCAGAGTGATTTGTCAACCTTCGACTTGAAGGGAAATGTGCGCTCTTGCGAGGGTACTTCTATCAGGGGTATGGAAGCACTCTCGTTCTTGGAATTCTCCAGTGCGGGTAAGTTGCTAAAGATAAATGGCATGAGTGCCACTAGTCGAAACAATGGGTCGTTTTGGATCAAACGAAATGCTTTAGGACAGATTTCGCAAGTGTCATTTGTCGTGGCAGATGATACCAATATCCTCACATTCTTATATGATACAAACAAAAGAATCAAGGAGGTGAAGACCTACTACGAGAATGAGGATACGGGTGTGAAGACGTTAGACTCAAGGATGGTTCGTACTTATAATGAGAAAGGGCTCCCTGCCAAGGAAGTGTTTTATACTGCCAAGGGAAAGATAAAAGCCATTTATACGTATCGTTATACCAAGGTGGATGCCAATGGCAATTGGACTGAGCGATATGTGACAGCTCCTGCCGAGGGTGTCAAGAACGAGCAAGAGACTCGTGAAATCAAGTAAATAATGATTTTTATTCTTTAAATACTAATAGAACTCCATCTTGGCGCATGGTCGTTGGGATGGAGTTCATCTTATCATTTCCAACCCCAGCTTCATGGCTTTTCTTACCATTTGAGCAACATTGCTCACTTGTAGTTTCTTCATGAGGTTATGGCGATGAAACTCCACGGTATTGTCGCTGATGTTGAGCTGTTGCGCAATGTCGCTGGTGGATAATCCCTTGGAGATATGCTCCAAGACTTCGGTCTCTCTTTTGGACAGAAGGGATTGGGCTGAGTCTTGGCTGTTGATGAGGCGTAGGAATTGCTGACTGAAATATCCCTTCCCTTGCCCTATTTTACGAAGAGCCATGAGTAGCTCTTGCGGGTTGTCGCCTTTCATGACGATGGCATCTACGTCTTCTTTCATCAACTGACGGATAGTCCAAAGTTCCTCATGCATCGTATAGACTACAATTTTGATTCCTATATGCTCTTTGTGAATCAGTTGAATCAGTTGCATACCATTGCTGTCATTCAGTTCCAGGTCGATGATGGCGATATGGATGTTTTCTTTTTGAAGCAGTTGAAGGGCGGTCTCGATGTCCTTGGCAGCAAATATGTTGTCGTAGTTTCCATCCTGCTTGATGAGTGCTTGTAGTCCTGTCAGGACTATGGGGTGGTCATCTACGATAAGGAGATTCTTTTTCTTTTCCATTTTTTATATGCTAATAGTTCCTGTACTTGTTTTTATATGCTAATAGTTCCTGTACTTGATAATTGGATTTATAGCGGAATCTGAACTTCTACCTTGTATTCCTCCTCGTTATGTACAATGTCGAGCTTGGCTTTCAAGGTGTCGGTTCTCATTTTTAGCGTGCTCTTGCCGATGCCTTCCTTGTCTTTGGTTATGGGATGCTCTGGCGATAGGTCGTTTGTGATACATGCAATGCCCAATTGATCGTTGGCATCCAATTCTACCGTTATCATTTTGCTATATCCGTATTTGATGGCATTGGATACGCTTTCTTGGATGATGCGATATATTTCAAGAGCCTTGCTGCTAGGTATGCTCAACCTAAGGAAAGACTTGCTGATGAAAGACTTGACGATGGTGCCACCCTCTGCCGTCATGGATTGACAATAGATTTCCACAAGTTCTGGCAGGGATGTGTTGTCAAATCGTGGAGGTATCAGCTCATGGGACAAACGACGCACGTCATGTCCTACATTCTTGAGTAGTCTTTGTGCTTCCTCCTTGTCGGTTTGCATGAGGATGTTGACGGCTAGAATGTCGTTGCAAACGCCATCGTGCAACTCCTTGGCAAGTCGCTTGCGCTCAGTCTCTACGCCATTGATATAGGAGGTCTTCTCGCTCAACTCTGTGCGTTGCTTCTCCAACTTTCTGCGGTAGAGGATGATGAGAATGGCTATGAACAGGATGATGAGGGCAATGGTGAGACAGAGAATGCGGATGTATAGAAGACTTTGCTCATGGTCCATCTTCTCAATTTGCACTTCTTTCTCCAAGGTCTTGTATCTAACGTTGAAGTCGCTCAACTGCTTGTCGATGTCGCTCTGTTTCAGGGAGTCGCTTTGGTGGTATGCCTTTGCCATCACCGTATATGCTTCCTTTGCCTTTCCCATATTGTTCAAACATTCGGCTTGGATGGCGAATAGCTTGTCCTTGGGCATTGCCATGTTGGTTTCGTTGTATTTCTCAATGCTGTCGAGTAATACTTTTTGTTCTGTGTATTTCTTCTGCTTGCCCAACATGTCTGCCTTGATTTCCAAGATGCCGAGCACGCCGTTGCTGGTAGGTGCCAATTCGTGGCTTGCTTCATCGGCGTATGGTATGTAGTAAGCGATGGAATCAATCTTGCCTAGTTGTAAGTAAGATTTCAACATCGGAGATAGGTATTTGAGGGTCAACACATTGTAATTAGCTTTCTTGACTACTCCCCAGAGTGGAGTCAGTGTGTTGAGACATTTTTTGTATTGTCCTTGACGCATGAGGATGGCTCCCTTGTTGGCATGGGCTGACAGTCGCTCGATGGTGTCGTTGGTGGCGATGGCCTTCGATTCTGCCTTGTCAGAATATTCGATGGCTTCCTTGTATCTCTTCTGTTCGTTGAAAAGCACGGAGATACAATTGTAGAGATAGATTTCGTATTCCGTGTTTTCGCTTTCGATGGCTTTCTCTATACCTTTCTTATAATAGATGAGCGAGGAATCCAGTTCGCCGATGCGGCGATAACAGATGCCCATGGAACCGCACATGGCCAACATACCGTCGTAGTCTTTGATTTTCTCAGCGAAAGGAATACCTTCTTTTCCGATGGCAATGGCTTTTCTCATTTCTCCCAAGTCGGTATAAGCAGTCATCTTCTCGCTGGTGAGCCAACTGCGTGTGGTATCGGCAGGATTCATGTTGAGGGCACTGTCTATCAAGGCGATGGCTTCCTCTTTTTCTCCTGCGGCATTGTGGTTCATAGCTTCCATGAACAAAGCGTATGCTTTTTTCTCGTCTCCTTGCTTGTCGTGTTGGCATGCAGAGAAAACTAAGAGGGGAGTGAGTATGAAGAGTATCCGTGTAAGGATAGCTATTGGTTTCTTGTATATCATGATTTTATTTACTTTCACTTTAGAATGATGGCACATGTTGATGGGTGCTTATAACCCATGTATTTGCAAAGATACAACAAAAGAATGTAAAAAGCCGACTTTTCCTTCTGAAAAATGACGGGGTGGTGGGATTTTTGCTTAAGTTGGAAGTGTAACTACGGAAAACCATAGGTGAGATACCCCGATAAAACCTAGTTTTAAATGGATGACACCGCTTTTGTTGGAGTTGGTGCTATGAGTTGTTTCCTTTTGTTGTATCTTTGACGAATCATCATGGAGTGTTTATTTTTTTACTTAATAATTAATATTTGATATTTATGAAGAAAGTTTTTAATTTTTGGATGTTTTGCTTGATGGCGTTAGTTGCCTCGGCATTGATAAGCTGTAGCTCCGAGGAGGGGGAAGAAATTGGTGGTTTTAAGTTTGAAAACGTCCATGATGGCAAGGTGGTGGCTGCTGCTAATCAAACGTTTTCTCAAATCATCATGAAGTCTTCTAAGTCTTATAGCGCTTATGTCTCGGCTACATCAGATGGTTCATCTGGTGAAGAAATCTCCTGGATGCGTTATAGTGGTTCTCATCTGGATGATGGAAAATGTTACATCAATATCGACCTAGACAAGAACTATTCCGGAAAAAGTCGTTCTGCCTACATTGTTATCGTGTGTGATGACAAGAAGGTATCCATATTGATTACACAAACTACGGAGAACGATCCTAATTGGGAAGATGAACCTAGTGAAAATCAAAACGTCCAATTCTCCATTATAAAAGAAAATTCGGTCATTGGCAACGATCATGTGGAGGACGATGGAACGGATTATTATGAGCTCCAATATGTGGATGGAAATTTGACAAGGTTCAAGCATACGGAACGTGACGAGATGGCTGGTGGAAACGATAAATATTGTGATGACATTACGGAAGTCCACCTGGCCTATACTTCGACAGGTGTGCAGGCGAATTGGCGCAACGAATGTATCTATTATCCTTCGCAGAGTTCTGAGGTGAGGGTAGCAGACCATGTTTCTAAGTTGGAGGCAGGCAAGGTGATAAGTGGTTCCATCCATAAGTCATGGATGTCTAACGATATGCCATTTGAAATTTCCTATAACTCGGATGGCACTCTGAAACAATTCCGCTACAATGACATCGGTGATGACGGTTCGGATGACTGGGATGTCCATAGTTGTACTTGGGACAATGGGTATCTTACAAGTATCAAGTGCGGAAATATGGGTTGGGTTTCAACTTACACTTATGACAAGACAGTAAGTTTGCCTTCACCTTTTGATACCATGCTCGATTTGAATATGCTTTTGCCAATAGATGAGATGGAGTTCTTTGAAGGAACGAACGGAAACATCCTCCAATTGTTCGCTATCGCAGGTAAGTTGGGTGTACGTTCCAAGGGCTTGGTCAAGGAGTTTCATTGCAATTGGACGGAAGAGGATGGTCCTTATACTTTCAAGATGACTTATGAGAAAATTTCCAGCGACGAAATCATTGTAGTGGTGGATCGTTATGACGGAACTTCAAGGACGAGAAGTGCCAGGTGGACTATCAAGCGTGTCTAGAATGTAAATATATTTCAAAACTTTTCACAAGGGACTTGCGCAGCGAGCATTTGCTCCCTGCGCAGGGAAAAATTCTTAGCTGGGCAGGGAGAAATTTTTCTCTGCGCAGGAAAAAATAAAAGTGGTTCAAGGCTTGTGTTTCTCTTAGCCTTGAACCACTTCTTGGTTGATGGGGAATGTAAATGAAATTTACTGGTGATTATCTTCTTTCTTTTATTTGAAGATATTCTTATAGATGCCCTCTTTCCGCCCAATCTCCTCGGTCGAGTGTTCTATATCCGATGGCTTCCGCCAAGTGCTGAGGCTCCACGTGTTCGCATCCTGCCAAGTCGGCGATGGTGCGGGCAACTTTCAGAATGCGACTGTACGCACGGGCGGAGAGGGAGAGACGCTCCATCGCCATGCGAAGCATGTCCATGCCTGCTTCATCGGGTTCGGCAAACTGGTGTATCATGCGCTCCGTCATCTGGGCATTGCAGTGGATGCCTTTATAATCTTTGTATCTTGCGGCTTGGATGTCACGAGCCTTGATGACTCGCTCCCGAATGTTGGCACTAGGTTCTCCGGGGGCAGCCTTGGAAATGTCCTTGAAAGGAACGGGCGTTATCTCGCACTGGATGTCGATGCGGTCGAGAAGCGGTCCGGAAATCTTGTTCATGTATCGTTGTATCTGTCCTGGGGTGCAGACGCAATGGTGAGTCGGGTCGCCGTAATATCCGCAAGGACAAGGATTCATGCTTGCTACAAACATGAAGGAACAGGGATAGTCGGTGGAATATTTCGAACGGCTGATGGTGATATGGCGGTCTTCCAACGGTTGTCGCAATACTTCCAATGTTGTCTTGTTGAACTCTGGCAATTCGTCACAGAAGAGGACTCCATTGTGTGCCAGTGAAATCTCGCCTGGTTGGGGAGTGGTGCCGCCACCTACCAAGGCTACTTGCGAGATAGTATGGTGTGGCGCACGGAAAGGACGTTGGGAGATGAGTGAAACATTCTTGCCCAGTTTTCCTGCGATGGAATGTATCTGCGTGGTCTCCAAACTTTCGGATAAGGTGAGGGGAGGAAGAATGGAAGGAAGACGCTTCGCCATCATGGATTTGCCTGAGCCTGGAGGACCTACCATGATGAGGTTGTGACCGCCAGCAGCTGCTACTTCCAAAGCTCGTTTCACATTTTCTTGACCTCGAACATCGGCGTAGTCGAGGTCGCCATGGGTTTGGTTCTCGTAAAATTCCTTGCGAGTATCTACAAAAGTTGGAGTAAATGTTTGTTGGTCGCTCATGAAACAAATTACCTCTGAAAGGGAATTCATGCCATAGACCTCAAGGTTGTTGACGACGGCAGCCTCTCGTGCGTTTTGTATGGGCACGATTAATCCCTTGAAGTGCTCTGCTCTCGCTCTGATAGCGATGGGGAGCGCACCCTTGATGGGTTGCAAAGTACCGTCCAGACTGAGTTCGCCCACCAGCATATATTCCTTGAGATGAGTCTCTGGGATGTTGCCGTTGGCACCGAGAATGCCGATGGCAAGGGGCAAGTCGAAACTGCTGCCCTCTTTCCTGAGGTCGGCTGGAGCCAAATTGATGGTGATGTCGGCGATGGGAAACTTGAAGCCGCTGTATTGCAACGCAGCTGCAATACGGTTGCGGCTTTCTCTTACAGCCTCGTCGCCAAGTCCTGTAAGGTGATATTGTACACCTCGTGTGAGGCTGACCTCCACGGTTACCGTAGTCACGTCCAATCCGTTGACTGCGGCGCAAAATGTTTTTACTAACATATTAATTCCTTTCCTGCAGGAATCTGTCTAGTTTCCTGCATATATTTGAGGTTGTTATTACTTAGTTGTTGTTATTTTAATAGCTTGTCCAATTGGTCGAAAAGCTCTTGTCTCTTAAGCCCTCGGGCTACGACTCTGCCGTTCTGAAGGACGATGACATCAGGGACGGAAGTCATGCCTAGCTTTTGTAAAGTCTTGTCTTCCAGCATATCTCCTGAACAGATGTTAGGCCAAGAGATGGAGTCACGCTCCAAATTCCTCTTGCAATCTATCTTGCTAGGGTCGATGCAAATGCTCATCAGCTTGAGTTTGCCTTGTGAGGAACGCATCTTGTTCTTGAGTTCTCTCAACAGATTTTGGCTGTCGTAGTTATAGGATGCCCATGTGGTAATAACGGCAACTGGCGAACTGCTTAGTGTCGTGCTTGATACGAGTTTACCATTGGTGTCATAGGCGGTGAAGTTGGGAAGCATACTTCCCACTCCTGTGTCCTTTAAGTTCTTGACTTGCAGCAAACTCTTTTGTATCTGTCCATTCTTGGGTTGAGCTTTAGCCAAAGTCTCTAACAAGGCGTATGCCTTCTTGAAGTCAGGTTGCGGATTGAGGATGAAATATTTTCTGACCAGATAGACGCTGACTACAGACTCGGGATGGTCGTTGATGAATTGTTCTGCTTTTGCTTTTTCCTCAGGAGGAGAGACGTTTAGAATGTTGGCTCTAAACGAGTTCATCAGTTCGTTGTCCTTAGTTCCCTTGACGGAAAGTTCTTTGAGGTGAGAAGCATCAGCCTTGATTTCCACGGAAGCCCCAGACTCTGCAAAGATAGGTTGCTCGGAGAAATTAGGGAATACGACCATCAGCGTAAAAGGTTCCTTACATTCACATTCGTAAGTGAAACGGCCACCTTCCACCTTGATAGTATCAATACCATTGATGCTGCCATCCAAGCTATAAACATAAAATTCGCCTTGGTTCATGTTCAAAAATTTGCCATCAAACTTGAAGTGCCCGCTACCTACTCCACATGAAGTAAGTATGAATGAAATAAATAAGATGCTGATGTAAACAAATTTTTTCATAAGGAAAAATTTTAAGGAGAGTGCCGCGAGCGGGACTCGAACCCGCACAGCCATTACTGGCCAAGGGATTTTAAGTCCCTCGTGTCTACCAATTCCACCATTGCGGCATGGTAAACGTTAGAGTGGAGCGGAAAACGGGACTCGGAC
>DKCU01000037.1:25989-35517 GCA_002451555.1 Candidatus Segatella albertsiae | reverse complement strand
CTACCAACTGAGCTATTTCCGCGATTGCTTAATTGCGAGTGCAAAGGTAGTGGATTTTCTTGAAACCGCCAAATAGATTTACAATTTTTAAGATATTTGTGCTGGAATCCTTGAAAAAACTAGTTGCCAACAGTCAAGACGGTTCCTATTCCACCATAACTGACATTGTATTTCATCAAGGCATCGCCTTTATCGCCACTTGTGATGGCACCTGTTTCAAGAGAATAAACGCGCTTGCATTTCTGGCAGATTACGGATTGGCGATTGCCCGTCCATTCCAATGGAAAGTTGGTGCTGCCGTATTGGGTGATACAGTTGGGGCATTGTCTGTCCCATGCCACCCATCCATTGAAATTGGTCATACCTAGGATAAATCCGTTCTTGGTTGCATCTTTACTGTCGTTGCCAGCTCCGAGATAAGTGTAGTTGGCATAGTTTTCGGTGACAAGTGTCAAGGGAATGTCTTCCGTCTTGTTTCTGCCATCGTTGAGGGTAGAGTAGATGTGCCATGCGTTGTTTACTTTCTTGGCACTGACAAAGGTGTAGTTTCCTTGGTTGTTGAGGGCGGTCTCGATGGTAGTGCCTGGATGATACTGAGTCTTGAAGATAAACTGGCAGGGAAATCTTCTGCTGATGCTGTTCTCTGCATCGCAAGAGGTAAGTAATAGACAGGAAGACAAGATGGCTGTCAAAGACAATAAGGTGAAAAGCATAGCCTTGTGAGCCATGCCTTTCACCTTATTATATATATAAGAATGTTTTTCCTTCATCCGTTTTCCCTTGTTTTGAGTTTAAAAGCTATTGAATTCTTCACTCTTCACTCTTCACTCTTCACTTCAAAAGTTCTCGCTCTGCATTCTCCATACGCTCAAAATGGAATTCTGAAAGCGTCTTTTCCATCAATTCCTGTATCTTGTCGTTGCAGAGATTGCCGATACTGCCTTCGTGAGTATGGTGGATATTCTTGTTTGGCTTGAACTCACCAGCCTCGATTTCCAATCCCACCTTCTTGTAAGCGTCACGGAATGGCATTCCGTTGGCGGCAAGTTGGTTCACTTCCTCTACCGAGAACATAGGGTCGTAACGTGGGTCGTCCAAGATATGCTCGTTCACTTCCATCTTGTTGATGATGTAGGCTGCCATCTGTAAGCAATCCTTCAACTCGTCGAAGGCTGGGAGGAATACTTCCTTGATAATCTGAAGATCACGGAAGTAACCTACAGGGAGGTTGTTCATGATGAGCATAATCTGTTGTGGAAGACTCTGTATCTTGTTGCTCTTGGCACGAATCAACTCGAATACGTCTGGGTTCTTCTTGTGAGGCATGATGCTGGAACCTGTGGTGCATTCCTTAGGAAGCTTGACGAAACCGAAGTTTTGGCAGTTGAACATACAGGCGTCGAATGCCATCTTTGCCAGCGTTCCTGCCACGGTAGCCATGGCAAAAGCCACGTTGCGCTCCATCTTACCTCTTCCCATTTGGGCGTAAACCACATTGTAGTCCATGCTGTCAAAGCCTAAAAGTTGAGTGGTCATCGTGCGGTTGAGGGGGAAGGAACTTCCATAACCAGCCGCACTTCCGAGAGGATTGCGATTGGTCATTCGATAAGCTGCTTGCAAGAAGAGCATGTCATCTGCAAGGCTCTCGGCGTATGCGCCAAACCACAAGCCGAAGGATGAAGGCATGGCTACCTGAAGATGGGTGTAGCCTGGCATCAAGACCTCCTTGTACTGGTTGCTCTTCTGTATCAACTCGTCGAAGAGAATCTTGACAGCATCGACGATTTCCTTCAACTCATGGCGAGTGAAGAGCTTCAAGTCAACCAATACCTGGTCGTTGCGGGAACGACCTGAGTGTATCTTCTTGCCCATGTCGCCCAATTTCTGGGTGAGCATCAACTCCACTTGGGAATGTACGTCTTCTACACCGTCCTCAATGACAAACTCACCTTTGTCGGCAATCGCATAGATGTTCTTGAGCTCGGCTAGTAGCTGTGTCAGCTCATCTTTCTCCAAGAGACCGATGCTCTCCAACATGGTGATGTGTGCCATACTGCCGAGTACGTCGTATTTGGCGAGGTAGAGGTCGAGCTCACGGTCACGGCCTACGGTGAAACGCTCGATTTCCTTATTTACTTCAAAGTTCTTTTCCCAAAGTTTATGTGCCATTTTCTTAGAATTTTAAAAGTTGAAGGGGTGGAGGTGAATCTAGTCTTCGTATGGTATCATCGCCAAGGCATCGGCAATCTTTTCGATGCCTTCCTCCAATGGCTTCTTTACCATACCTTTTATAAACATATTGAGCTCTGCCTTGATAGTCAACTTCATCTTGCAGGAAATGTCGCTCGTAGGGAGCAACTGAATCCAGAAGTTGAATGGAACAGGACTGTTCTCGGTCTCAAACTTGATGGTCTTAGGATACTCTCGGTCGATGATACGCATCTTGATTTCGCCTACCATGGGGGCGGTGATGGAGATACTGTCAGTGTCGAACTTGAGATCCTTGATCTTGTCCATCTGCTCACGTTTGTCGGCAGGTATTTGGTCTTTCACCTGCTCAAACTTGTCCTTGAGACGCTGCAAGTTGTTGAGGTCGCTCAAAGTGTTGAAAACAGATTCCTGCTTATGAGGAATCTGTTTGATATTACTTTCAAATGTACTTGTACTCATTATTTCTTCCAGTTGGCTGGGTCCTTGCGCCACTCATGGAGCAACTCTACGTCTTCCTGCTTGATGTAACCTGTTTCAAGAGCCTCTGCCACAACGTGCTCGTAGTCGGTGAGGGTAACCAACTTGACGTTGGCATCAGCGAAAGCCTTTTCGGCGATAGGGAAACCGTATGTGTAGCTAGCTACCATACCCACGATTTCATTGCCGTTCTTGCGAAGCGCCTCCACAGCCTTCAGTGAACTGCCACCTGTAGAAATCAAGTCCTCTACTACGACCACCTTTGCCTTAGGGTCGAGCTGACCCTCGATGAGGTTCTGCATACCATGGTCCTTTGGCTTGGAACGAACGTAAACGAAAGGCAAGTGCAACTCGTCGGCTACCAATGCGCCCTGTGCGATAGCACCTGTGGCAACACCAGCGACGGCATCAGCCTCAGGGAACTGCTCCAAGATGGCGTGAACGAGTTCGAGCTTCACATAGTTGCGGAGTTCTGGGAAAGACAATGTCTTGCGATTGTCACAATAGAAAGGTGACTTCCAACCAGAAGCCCATGTGAAAGGATCATTAGGCTGCAATTTGATAGCCTTAACTTTCAATAACTTAGATGCGAATTCTTTCTTTAGTTTGTCCATGATTATATCGGATTAAATTGTTATTTCTTCTTTTCAGATGCTTATTTCTTTGCAAAGGTACGCTAAATTATAGACAATGCCAAGAATAACACTAACTTTTTAAGTATTTTTCGCCCAACCGATGCTTAGGACGCTGAACTTTAGTCCTTTTGCTGCTTTCATGATGGCTTGGCAGCAAGCGATGATGGTTGCGCCTGTGGTGCAAACATCGTCGATGATGAGGAAATGTTTGTCTTCCAAGGGCATTGTCGCACTTTTATCTTGGCGATTTTTTCTTTCGCTTTCGGAATATGGCTCAAATACTGTAGAAACATTGTCCTGTCTCTGCCAACGGTTCTTGTGGGTTTGGCTCTCGGTGAAGGAATTCCTTCTCACGATGTCGGTGTGGATAGGCAAATGAGTCAGGTTGCTGATGCCCTTGGCGATTTCCTCGCTTTGGTTGTAGCCTCTTTCCTTGAAGCGATTCTTGGCGAGTGGGATGGGGATGATGCCGTCGATGTCATCGAAGAAATGAACCCTCATACCTTCTTGTGCCAGCAGTTGCCCCATGTTGAAAGCGATTTCTGGACGATGGTTGTATTTCAGTTGGTATAGGATGTTGCTGGAAAAGGAATGTCCCTTGTATTCGAAGAGCGCACAAGCTTTCTCTATGGGAATCTGATGCCAAAACATCTTTGCCATCTCGTTCTCATAGGGGGCTTCCCATGTGTCTGTCCTAGGAAGATGCAGGTTGCAAGCCATGCAGATACACTCCTCGTCACCTGAGAGACGATTGCCGCAAATCGGACAATATCGGGGAAAGAGCAGGTCAATGATTTTCGCTAATATACTGAGTTTCATTCTATATCAAAATCTAAATCTTCCAAATCTTCCGCTTTCATCTTGTCGATGCACTTGTGGATGATGTCCATGCCATAGCCTCTGCCGAGAGCGAAACGGATCAGTTTCATTGAACGCTCGTAGTCGTTCTTCGCCTTGATGGTCTTGTATTTGTTCTTCATCAATGGCAGAAGAGTCTCCATATACAGGTCGTCCTCGATTTCCTCGAAGATAGGGTCGGAGATTTCCTTTGAGATATGTTTCAGCCAGAGGGCTTGCTCCACCTTGCGTCGTCCCCACTTGTTGTATTTTATCTTGTCGTTGATGAAGAAACGAGCGTATCGCTCATCATCGATGAACTTCTTCCCCGTCAGAAATTGCATATTGCGGGCGATGGCATCCTCGGGCAATTCCCATTTCTTCATCTTGTCGAGCATCTCTTGCGAACAGTGCTCCGACTGGGTGCAGAGGGTGGTGAGCTTTAGGAGAGCCTGCTGCTCGGTCATCGGCTTCTTGGCACGACGTGGTTTGTTGTAACTTTCGTATTCCATAATTTGATGATTGCATGTTATTTGTTATTTTGGGTATGTTGGAATGGTAGGGATTTTATTTCACGGCTCTCATCATTCTCTTTTTCCCGAAGGAATCCTCCTTGGTCTCGATGTCCTTGAAACCGAAGTCTTCGAGCATTTCTCTCGTTTCCTTTTCATAGAGGGGGTTGATTTCGAAGTAGAGCATTCCATCCTTTCTGAGTTGGTTAAAAGCAAACTCGGCGATGGCGCAATAGAACTTCAGCGGGTCTTCGTCGGGTACGAAGAGAGCAATGTCTGGTTCATAATCCAAAACATTCTTCTCTATGTCAGCCTTTTCCTTCTCGCATATATAAGGAGGATTGCTTACAATGATGTCGGCGCTAAGGTTGTGCTTTTTGTCTTCCTTTGACATTTGGAGCAAATCAAATATGTCAATCGCACGAAATATTGCTTCGGAACCAAGAGCCTTGGCATTATTGGTAGCAATCTCTATCGCTTTGTCAGAAATATCAAGACCAATGACAGAGGATTGGGGAATGTCAAGGTTTAAGGTAATGGCAATGCAGCCTGAACCTGTGCATAAGTCCACAATGCGAGGATAGGGTGACGCTATATTGTGCTTCTTGGAAATATTGTAGCAATGAAGAGTTTTGCAGAATATCTTGAAAGTTAAGAATATTCGTTTTATCATGTTCTTGCTTGTTGGCAAATATACATCATTTAGGTCTTGCTCAGGGCTAATGCCAAATTCCTTTCTGATCATATCTTCTTGCTTTTGGATGCTTTCTTTTTGTGTTTCCACAATCCAATCACAAAGTTCCGCCGTTTCGGGTCTCGGAATGAGCACGCCCGGCTCCACGTGGAAAGTCCTTCCTGCGAAGTCGGCTTGTCCTAAGATATACTGCACGGGCTCGCCTTTTTGTAGTCTCGCGATAATTTCTTCGAGTTTTATGCTCTCGTCTGCGGATAATTCATTAACTTTGCCGCAAATTATGTCGGTCAAGGTCATTCCGTACTTCACGTCGAGCACCGTGCGGACGATAGCTTGCGCTTCGCCAGCATCATACAGTGGGGTGAGGGATTGCCAAAGTTGCTGATAAGTTTTCATTATAATATGGTTTGATAGGAGAGAAGTCCTTCCTCCTGAAATTTGAGGACAAAGGTACGCTTTTTTATCGAAAGTGACACATAAAAAAGAGAAAAGTTTTGGATATGGAACAATATTTAGAAAAAAATAAAGTGTATTTCGAGAATCCGCTGACGGGCGATCCGCTTACTCAGCAGGAGATAGACGAAATGTTTATGCGCCGTTGCTTGCAACTGGCGAAGAACGGTAGGCAGAATGCCAAGCCCAACCCGATGGTGGGTGCCGTCATTGTGAGTGCCGATGGTAGAATCATCGGCGAGGGGTATCATGTGCGCTGTGGCGAGGGACATGCCGAGGTGAATGCCTTTGCCTCGGTAAAACCTGAGGATGAGCATCTCTTGCATGATGCCACCATCTACGTGAGTCTCGAACCTTGTTCGCACTATGGCAAGACCCCTCCTTGTGCAGACTTGGTTATCAAGAAAGGTGTGAGAAGATGTGTCTGTGGTTGTGTCGATCCTTTCGCCAAGGTGCAAGGTCGTGGTATCAAGAGAATTCGGGAGGCAGGCATCGAGGTGACGGTGGGAGTCTTAGAACAGGAGTGTCTGGAACTCAACAAGCGTTTCATCACTTACAATACTCATCAGCGACCATACATTATTTTGAAATGGTGCCAGACGGCGAATGGATTTCTTGACAATGAGTATCACGGAATGATGATTTCCTCGCCTTTCACCAAGATGCTCTCACACAAGCTTCGTGCCGAGAACGATGCGATATTGGTGGGCAGGATTACCGATGAGCGTGACCATAGCCAGCTCAACGTGCGAGACTGGAGCGGTAAGGATCCAATGCGCTTGGTTATCGATCGCAATCATCCTTGCTTTGACGGCTTGGACTTTTCTGCGGGTAAAACGGAAGTCTTGAAACAAATCATGGAGCATCTATATAATAATAAGGTGCAATCCTTGATAGTGGAGGGTGGAACCATCACCCATCAGGCTTTTCTTGATGCTGGCCTTTGGGATGAAATCCGTGTGGAGACCAACTTATCCACAGGTGTGGAAAAAACAGTAACTGTCGGAACTCCAGCGCCTAAGCTGCCGAATAACGTGAAACTTGTTCGCCACAAGGCGTATGATGAGAACATCATTGATACATACGAGCGAATATGACGATTCTGTTTGAAAACATAGATGCCGTATGCCTAACTCAACATTCAACACTTAACATTCAACATTCTTAAACACAATGAGCAATAGATTTACATCGCGCCTAAGCGACAACGACGATTTCAAGAGAGACGAGTTGATTCGTAAGATAGAACATGCCGTAGAGCACATGACGCTCTCCGAACTTGAAGCCCTGTCGTACGATATGTTTACCAAGGGATATATCCAAGATTATTAATGTGTCAAGCTTTATAGATATGTCCAAGAGATTATAAATATAAGAAAGCCTTTGGAGGCTCCGAATGACCACCAAAGGCTTTCTTGTATGTTGTCAAATTTATGCAATCAGCTTTACTGCTCGTTTATGCAAACAGTTTCGAAGGCTTTTACAACTTAAACTTGTATCCGATTGTCAACTGGATGACATTGGTATAGCCATCGCCATGCTTTGGCACCTTGGTCACGCCGATGTTGTAGCGAGCATCCAATACGAAGTTGTTGAACTCGTAAGACATACCTACAGGTACGGCGAGGTCGAATGTGTTGACATCTCTCATGTCATCCTTGTTGACCATGAAACCAGGCTGAAGACCCGCTTTGATGGCGAAGCCCTTGGCTGCATAGTAATTGAGAGTGACAGGGATGTTCAGATAACCTGGGTTCCAAGTATAGTCATCTGTCTTTCCTCCTTGGAAAGAATAGAGGAGACCACCTGCAACGGCTACCTTGCGGTTGAGTTGGTGTTGCAACTCTGCGCCAAAAGCAAACCCTGCTTTCCAGTCCAAGTCACCTACTGTGGAAACATTCAAACCTATCTTAGGCTGGATGGTTGTTGTTCCAACTCTGCTCTGTGCGAAAGCACCTGCTGAAGACAATGCGATGACCGCCATAATCAAAAACTTTTTCATAATCTCTAATTTTTAAGTTATTATTACTGATTTTACACGTCGCTTAAGTTATTAGATTGCAAATATACGAAATTTCCTATTATGTTATTCTTTTTCTCTATCTTTTTAATGTTTTTACATGGTTTTTAGGGAAATTTCTGTGCTCTTTTGTTCACATTCACTCACTTTGATAGACACTTATACATCCGTTAGCCAACGTTTATATATCCATCAACTTACGAATATATATCTGCAAGCTCACGAATATATATCTGTAAGCCCGCAAATATATATTTGTAAACTTACATATATATGTCAGTAGGCTTATATATATAAATAATGACCATTATACGAAAGAAGGCAAGATGGT
Organism: Candidatus Segatella albertsiae; assembly: GCA_002451555.1. Classification (GTDB taxonomy): domain Bacteria; phylum Bacteroidota; class Bacteroidia; order Bacteroidales; family Bacteroidaceae; genus Prevotella; species Prevotella albertsiae. Next base: position 27,347 of record DKCU01000037.1, on the reverse strand, counting down.
GAAAATAACAGTCTTGCCTTCTTCCAAAATTTTACCCTTTCCTTCCGAAGTCGGCAGGAATCTCGCCCCACTTCTTTGTCTCCCACTTGAAGATAGGGACAGTGATATTATGCGTGCGGAGCCAGTTCTCGGCACGGGCGATGATTTGGTAGAGTTGTTCGGTCTTGGCATTGTGTTCCAACTTGGTCTTGCATTGCTTCTTAGCCACCCATAGCTGTGCGTTGACACTGTCGCTATAGATGACCTTGTCGGTGATGCCTCGTTGCTGCATCAGTGCCAAGGCATGGACGATAGCGAGAAACTCGCCGATGTTGTTGGTGCCGTGTAGCGGACCGTAGTGGAAAACTTGTGCCCCTGTCTGGAGGTCTATGCACTGGTATTCCATCGGACCGGGATTGCCTGAGCAAGCGGCATCCACAGCCCAAGCGTTCGCCTTTACCTCATTGGGCAGTGGCAAAACAGTATCGTTTCTCCATGAGGGAGGATTTACTGGCATATTGTTGTTCATTGTTTTCTTTTTTAATAGATGATTTTTTAAGGCTTGCTTATGATGGACTGGGGGCTTAAGTTAAGACTGGTCTTTGTTATAAGTTAAGACGTCCATCGGTCGTAAGTGAAGCCTTGATTGGCTATAAAAAGCAAATGAGCATGCCCCAATATGTTATCCTTGGGGCGATGCTCATTATTTGTCAATAGTCAATATTCTAATTTAATTGTAGGTTATATATCTTGAATATCCTCTAAAAAACTAGAGGAATATTGTTTTCTCTTATGTCAGAGCAGAATTACATTCTCTCTGGAACCTCGATGCCGAGCAGAGCCATACCGTTCTTCAAAATCTTGGCGATGTTGGCAGCAAGTACCAAGCGGGTAGTCTTCTCTGCCTCGCTCTCAGCATTCAAGATGCTGTAGTCGTGATAGAACTGGTTGAACTCCTTGGTCAACTCGTAGCAGTAGTTGGCGATGCCTGCAGGGTTGTAATTGTTGCCGGCGTCAGATACTGCTGTGGCGAAGTCGTTCATCTTTTGGATGAGGTCGATCTCCTTCTCATTGATAGGTGCGTCAGCACCCAACTGTGCAGGAATCTCAATGCCATCAGCTGCTGCCTTGCGCATGATGCTACGGATACGAGCGTAGGTATATTGGATGAATGGACCTGTGTTGCCATTGAAGTCGATGCTCTCCTCTGGGTTGAAGAGCATGTTCTTGCGAGCGTCCACCTTGAGGATGAAGTACTTCAACGCTCCGAGACCCACGATGCGTGAAATCTCCTGGCGCTCTTCCTCGCTCATGTCCTTGAACTTACCGAGTTCGTCTGAGGTCTGGCGAGCGTCCTTGATCATCTCTGCCATCAAGTC
>DKCU01000037.1:0-25890 GCA_002451555.1 Candidatus Segatella albertsiae | reverse complement strand
ACCATACCGTAAGAGAAGTGAACCAAGTCCTTGCCCCACTTGAAGCCGAGGCGGTCGAGCAAGATGGAGAGCACCTGGAAGTGGTAGTTCTGCTCGTTGCCTACTACGTAAATCATCTTGTCGATAGGGAAGTCCTTGAAACGGAGGTCGGCTGTACCGATGTCCTGGGTCATATACACAGAGGTGCCATCAGAACGGAGCAAGAGCTTCTGGTCGAGGCCCTCGTTGGTGAGGTCAGCCCAAACAGAATTATCGTCCTTGCGGAAGAAGAGACCTTTTTTCAAGCCTTCCTCTACCTTCTTCTTACCCTCAAGGTAAGTATTTGACTCATAATATATCTTGTCGAAACCTACACCCATCATCTTGTAAGTCTCGTCAAATCCAGCATAAACCCAGCTGTTCATCTTCTGCCAGAGGGCACGAACCTCAGGGTCGCCATGCTCCCACTTCACCAGCATCTCGTGAGCCTCCTTGATGAGCGGAGCCTCGTTCTTAGCCTTCTCAGTGGCAGCCTCTTCGTCCATGCCATCCTTCATATACTGCTCCTTGAGCTGTGCGATTTCCTCACGGTAGTGCTTGTCGAAAGCCACATAGTAGTCGCCGATGAGGTGGTCGCCCTTCTTGCCCGAAGTCTCAGGAGTCTCGCCGTTGCCCCACTTGAGCCAAGCGAGCATAGACTTGCAGATGTGGATACCACGGTCGTTTACGATATTGGTCTTGATCACCTTGTTGCCGTTGGCCTCCATAATCTGTGCCAAAGACCAACCGAGCAGGTTGTTGCGCACATGACCGAGGTGGAGAGGCTTGTTGGTGTTAGGAGAAGAGTACTCTATCATGACGAGTGGACTCTGCTCTGTGACAGGCTTCTCGCCAAACTTAGCGTCGGCATGGATGGTGTTCAAGAGTCCTACCCAAGCGGCAGGAGCGATAGAAAGGTTGAGGAAACCCTTTACCACGTTGAAGTCAGCGATGACATTGGCGCAGTTCTTCTTCAAGTACTCACCGATTTCCTGTGCAGTATCCTCAGGTTTCTTCTTCGACATCTTGAGGAATGGGAATACGACGAGGGTAAGGTTACCTTCGAAATTACTCTTGGTCTTCTGCAGGGCGACCATCTTCTCAGGCACGTCCTGACCATAAAGCTCCTTCACCGCGGCGATGACCGAGCTGATGATTTCGTTTTCTATCTTCATGAGTTTATCTTCTTTTTACCGGTAAAATATCTTTCTTTTTAGTGCTCGGCAATTATGGGTTGTAAGTACCACGTTGCTTAAGCGGCTGCAAAATTACGAATAATAATTGAATTGTGCAAAGAAAAGTCTAGCTATTTTACAATCCTTTTGGTTTTTTCAGCCCATGTCTCTTGGCATAGCCTGATGCTTCGGCAACTTCCCAAAAAATTTCTGCGAACATTTTTGGGTCTTGCTGTTTAAGCTTTTTGAATTTCTCCGTACTGTCATCTGGTTGTCCTGGGGTAGGTGGAGTAAAGACGATCTTCAAATATTCTGCTTTCATTTCTTCTTTTGTCATAGCTTATCCCTCCAAAATTATTTCCGCTACATCTTCTGGCGTGTTCCAGAGGATTCCGTCTTGTAGTTCATCGTCAGTGAAACCATTGAGAGCCTCATGAGCTTCCTTCTCGCTGATGACAGGAGTTCCGTCCTCGTTCTTGGCTTCGAGCAAGCACTGTAAGATGGCTGCTCTGTATTCTTCGATATTCATCATAATCTTAATATGGTGTTATATTATTGTTTTATGGTGACAAAGGTAATACTATTTTTCGAAAGAACCAAGAACTTTCAGAGTTTTTTATTTCAAAACTTTGGCGAGGAACTCGCTGGCGATATGTGCGCTTTTCTCCTCCTGGTTGCTGAAACCATGGTCGGCATCAGGCAGCAAGTGCCACTCGCTCTGCTTGTTGAGGTAGTGGAAACGCTGGCCGTAGGTGTAAGGCACCACTCGGTCGGCATCGCCGTGGAGAATGCACTCTGGGCCTTGGTAATTCTTTGCCGTCTCGTAGATAGGCAGGTTGACTGCGGTGCGGATATAGTTGCCACCGAGGCATTTTCCGCCCCACATCTCTATCTTGGCAGGAGGATTCTTGGGGTCGTACATCTTGCCGAAGGTGTTGCCTCTCAATGCATCATCTCTTAAAACTGCAGCTGGGGCTAGGAGCACGAGGGCTGAGATAGGCTTGATGTCTTGCTCTGGCTTAGCGGCGAGCTGTCCGCTGGTCATGGCTGAAACCACGCCACCCTGGGAGTGACCACCTAAAGCTATCTCGCTGACCCAAGGCAGTGAGGAAGCATATCGCAAGATACACTTGGCATCTTCTATCTCGTTAGGCACGGTCATGTCCTCGAATTTTCCATCGCTCTTGCCGTGACCATTAAAGTCGAAGCGGAGCACGGCGATACCTTTCTTGTTGAGGCTATCCACGAGGCAGTCGAAGAGCTTTCCCTCCTTGTCGCCGCCGAAACCATGGCAGAGCACAAGGAGAGGATACTTCTTCATCGTCTCTGCGTTTGCTACTTTGTCATTCTTTTTGGCTTTCTTCCCCTTTTTGTTGTTTTTTGCTGCTTTAGCCAACTCTGCAGGATCGTCAGGAGTCTGAATCTTCACATCGAGCTTGCCGTGGTCTCCCTGTACGGAGGTAAGTTCGGTCTTTGCGTTTGCACCAAGAGCGAGCATGGCGCAGATGGCGAGGATAAGTGTTCTCATCTTTTTCATTGTCGTTGTTTTATCAATTTTTTATATTTTAAAATCTTCTGTAAGGAAAATCTTACCTTGCAAGGAAATCTCTTGCACAGAAATCTTCTGCAAAGGTACTGCTTTTATTCGAAAACTCTTTGCTCTTATGTATCAAATTCTTTGCTGTATCCGTCATTCTTCTGCAAAACTTCCATTCTTCTTTAGAACTTCCAATTGGAAGGTGACGTGAAAGCCTGGTACATTCTTTTCCGCAAGACTCAGTTCTATATCTTGCATCATCAGCATCTGACGGGAAATGCTAAGGCCGATGCCAGAACCCGAAGACTTGGTGGTGAAGAATGGGATGAAAATCTCACGAGCAGCATCGGCAGGGATGGGGTTGCCGTTGTTGCTGAAAAAGAGGTGGGTATTTCTGCTGCCTTTATTGTCTCTTACTCGAATGTCGATGGCTGTGGCTTGAGCCTCTATGGCATTTTTCGTCAGGTTGATAAAAACTTGACGCAACATGTTTTCATCGGCATCCATCGTTGCATCAACAGGAAGGGAAACACGCCAGTCGATGTTGGGATAGAGTGTCTTGATGCTTTCGAAGAAAGGCATCAAAGGGATGCTTTGGATGATGGGTTCTTGCAGTTGGGTGAGTTTGCGATAACTATCCACAAAGGCTGTGAGTGACTTGCTGGTGTCGTGGATGGCACGGATGCCTTCCTCATAGGGAGTTCCCTTTATCTTTGGGCTGCTGAGGTAGGCTTGGCAAATGCTGGAGATGGGAGCTGTGGCATTCATGATTTCGTGGGTGAGTACGCGGGTCAGTTTCTGCCAAGACTCCACTTCATGTTTGGCTACAAGACGTGCGATGTCACCCTCCATGTCGTTGAGTGCCTCTTGCAAGGCTTTTTCGCCCGGCAACAAGCCTTTCGAGGAGAGGCGGAAAGCGTAATCACCATTTCTCACAGCTTCTCTCATTAGGAAGGCACGGTCTTTCAACCTTCGTTGGTGGTGAAGGAAAAGATAAATAATACCTCCTATCGCTAGGCAGATTCCACCTATTATATATATTGCCTTAATTATATCCATTGTATAGTAGTCCTAATGCATTTGTCCTAACTCCTAACTCCTAACTTTTAACTCCTCATCTCCTCAACTTGGCATAAAGTGTCTGTCTCGTAATGCCGAGCAACTCGGCGGCACGAGAGATGTTGCCGTGGCATTTATCCACCACTTTCTTGATGTAGTCATTTTCGAAGCTTTCCAAGGTCGCCACTTCCGTATTGTTGTCGATGGCATCCTTGAGCACACGAATCAAGTCGTCGTTATCCCAAGGCTTGGTCACGAAGTCGGCGGCTCCACTTTTCAATCCTTTTATCGCCAGCTGGACGTTGGCGTAGGCAGTGATGAGTACAACGGGAATGTTGGCGTGCAGTCGGCGAAAGGTGCGAAGCCAAAGCAAACCGTCTTGCCCACTGTTTACTCCCAGAGAGAAGTTCATGTCGAGCAAGATGACTTCCACCCGCTCTTGTTGCAACAAGGTCGGGGCAGTGTCGGGGTTGGGCAAGGTGAGGATGCAATCGAAGGTGCCGTCCAAGCAAATCTTCAATGCCGTGAGTATCGCCGGATTGTCGTCGATAACAAGTATGGTTCCATATTTCATCTAATCGTTCTCCTTATAGAATAATTCTTCTTATAGAATAATTCTTCTTATAGAATATTTCTTCTTATCAGAATAGTTATATCACTTTGCAAAAATACTCATTTTTCTCGAAATCCCCAACGAAAGAACGAGTTATGTATAATAATCATACAGAAGAGTGTATGAATTTCATACAAACCACCTCTCGTACCCCTTCTTTATTTGCTGGGAAGTACAAAAAGCAGTACTTTTGCAGTGGCTTTCAGCAAGAAATGCCTCGTGTCTCTGCAATAGTGCTGAGGCTATCCATCAAGAAAACAAAAAATGAATATAGGATGAAAAGTTATTTCAAATTTCTCTCTCACAACAAGCTTTATGCGGCTATCGAGGCTTTCGGGCTTTCGATAGCCCTGGCTTTTGTGCTGATTCTGGTGTCTTACGCCAGTATGGAGTATCGGGTTGGAACGAATCAAAAGTTGTCGAAGGAACTCTATTTCGTAGGTTCGGGCGATAATCTTGGTATGACTACAGGAACACCGAAGGAGTTTTTCCCTTCCATTCCCGAAATCAAGGAGTGGACGAGAATTGGTGATTTTTATACAGACAAGGGGGCTGTGGTGGATGGCAGGTATTATGAGGCGAAATATTTGGCAATAGACCCCAATTTCTCTCAGATGCTTGGCTATAAATGCCATGGTTGCTCTGCAGATAAACTATTGACGAATGCCCAACAGGCGATGGTATCGGAATCTTTTGCCAGAAAAGCCTTTGGTCAGGAGAACCCTATTGGAAAAACGATTATCTGCGATACTTTGAAGCTGAAAGTGGTGGGAATCATGGAGGATTTCGACTCAGAGGATATTCTTCCTCAATATGATGTGTTTGTTTCGATGAAGCTCATAGAGGCGCAAACTCAACCGATGGATCAGTTTGGTATGACATTTCCTATCGTTCGTTTGGCTAAGGATGCCAATCCTGATAAGGTTGCAGAAAATCTACTAAAGAAATATCAGGGATATTGGAAAGGTTGGAAACGTGAGAATGACGGTGTGACCTTTATGTGGGGAAGCCAGTTGGTGAGATGGGACAAGGTGCATTTTAATGAGAGTTCAGATATTTTCTCTCATGGCAATCGCACTTTGGTAAATGTCTTGTTGTTGGTGGCGTTGGTATTGTTGCTTTCTGCCATCTTCAACTATATCAATCTTACGGTGGCACAGATAGGTAATCGTGCCAAGGAAATGGCCACTCGCCGATTGTTGGGTGAGACGGTCTATGGTGTGATGCTGCGCTATCTGAAGGAGTCTGCGCTTTTTACGGCGATTTGTTTCCTGCTGGGTGTCTTTATCACTTGGGCATTCATACCGCTATTCAATATGATATTGGAAACGAAAATCTCGCTCTTCCATTCCGTTGACCTCCTGTGGTTCTTGCCATTGGCATATTTGGTTGCCGCCTTTTTCTCGGGCTTGCTGCCAGCCATTGTCGTGTCTCGGTTCAATCCGATTGATGTCGTGAAGGGTACTATTCGCTTGTGCAGCAAGATGTGGCTGAGTAAGGTGTTTGTCGTTGCCCAAAACGTGATTAGTGTTACGTTGGTGGTGATGGCGATGACCATGATGCTCCAGATGCATCATCTTTCCAATCTGCCATTGGGTTATCAGACGAAGGACATTCTTTCCATTAGCTCATCCTTGGATAGATCGGCTGAGCAGATGGGCATCCTTGTTAATAGATTGAAGAGCCTTCCGGAAGTGAGCGAGGCAACCTATGGAAGCAATAACCCTATCAACAGTTGGGGAAATGGTGTGCATAATGACAATCAAGAGCTGGTTTCCATGCTTCGAGTGTGCATGATAGACTCCACGGCGATGAAGATGCTAGGTATGAAAGTACTGGAGAAGTATTGTGAGCCAACTCAAGGGATGGTTTGGGTTACGGAGGAAACCAAGCGTGCTTTTGGTGTTTCGGCAAAGAAGCCTTGGTTTGGAATGCGTGACATAAGCGTTTTCGGAATGCCAGGCAGAAATGGGCATGAGTATAATGTATGTGGAGTCATTGCTGACTACCATAGTGGCGATGCTCTGACAGAAAACGACAACAAGTCGCATAATGCTGTTATCGTGACCACTCCACGGCATGGAGGATATACCGTTCTTGTCAAGACCATCGGAGACCATGCCAAAGCTTTGCAAGCTGTCCGCAATACCTGTAGGCAAGTGGCAAAGGAATTGATAGGTATTCCTGCGGAAATGGAGATGGAGTATCTAGATGATACTTTGGCTAACAATCTCAAGGAGAAACATAACATGATGGTGCTCATCCTTACCTTTATGGGCATTTCCATTCTCATCTCCGCCCTCGGTCTCTTCGGAATGTCAGTATATTACGGCAATCAGCAGAAAAGGCAGATAGCTTTGAGAAAGGTGATGGGCGCCTCGATAGGTGCTGCTGCATGGCAGTTGGCTCGCCGCTTCCTCGTTAGTTCCGTGGTGGCTGTGGTCATCGCCATCCCGATTTGCGTGAAACTGATGCAAAACTATCTGATGGATTTCGTCTATCGCATCGACTTCCCATGGTGGGTATTATTGGCAGGAACCGTCTTCACCTTGTTGGTGGCATTCGTTTCCGTCATCGGTTGTACGTTGAAGACGGCTATATCGAATCCGATAGATAGCATCAAGACGGAGTAACGTAAACATTAAACACTACACATTAAACATTATATAAGATGATACGAACAGAGAATCTTACAAGAATATTCCGCACGGACGAGGTGGAGACCATTGCCCTCAACGGCGTGAACATAGAAGTGAAGGACGGCGAGTTTATCGCCATCATGGGACCATCAGGTTGTGGAAAGTCCACCTTATTAAATATATTGGGCTTGTTGGACAGTCCGACGGAAGGTAAATATTGGTTGGACGATGTGGAGGTGGGGCATCTCAAGGAGCGAGAGCGTACCGCCTATCGTAAGGGGCGCATCGGTTTCGTATTCCAGAACTTCAATCTTATCGACGAGTTGACTGTAGAGGAGAATGTCGATTTGCAGTTGAAGTATCTTGGCGTGGGAAAGTCGGAACGCAAGGAGCGTGTACTTGACATCTTGCGAAAGGTGAAACTTAGCCATCGTGCCAAGCATTATCCCCATCAGCTTTCGGGTGGTCAGCAACAAAGGGTTGCCATCGCCCGTGCCGTGGTAGGCAAGCCGAGTATCATCCTTGCCGATGAGCCAACGGGTAATCTTGACTCCAAGAACGGTATGGAGGTGATGCAATTGCTTAGCGAACTGAACGAGGAGGGCACCACCATCGTGATGGTAACGCACTCCAAGCATGATGCCACCTACGCCAACCGCATCATCAATCTCTTTGATGGACAAGTCGTGGATGCGGTGAGTGATCAGCTATAACCAAAACATCCCCCTGTTTTTTGCCAAATGGCTAAAACAGGGGGATGTTCTGACTTTTCTTAAAATAAAAAGCTCATAAACCTTTTGGTGTTCTCCTTCTTTTGCTTCAGTTCTTCCTCCATTCTCTGCGTCGCCATTTTAAAAAAGAAGCGTATGAGGTGTTCGTCAGTGGCTTCTGTACGAATCAAACGGAGGGCTGATATGTATTCTTGTATCGCTTCGGATGGGATGATAAGGAGAGGATGACCAAGTCGCAAGAGGGTATAGTTGCTGACGAGTCGTCCTGTTCTTCCATTTCCATCGCGGAAAGGATGGAGATATTCATAGAAGCCATGAAAGCGAGCTGCCAATACCATCGGGTGAGGAACATTGGGCGCATCGGATGAATTGATTGTCGAGGCATCGGCTGATTGGGCAGTTGACGCATCTTGTGCCTGTAATGCGGATTGAATCGTCCTTTCTGTTGATTCCAAAAGTTTCGGAACTTTTGCCACTAATTCCTCGTGGTCGCCAAAAACTGTATCTCCTGCCGCCATGTCGGTAGTGGTATATTCTCCGGGAATGGCATCTGGCGCACGATAGGAAAGGGTGTGGAGAGTTACTTGCTTGTTGATTTCCTTCAAGAGAGTTTCATCGAGCGGATGTTCCGTGTTTTGCATCATATACTCGAAAGCGTCGAAATGGTCAAGCATCTCGAAAGCTTCGAACAGCGTCTTGCCTGTCGGAATCATTCCGAGTCCTTTCTCTTTCAGTTCTCGTGTGTCATCCACAGAAAACGAGTTGCCCTCAATGGCGCATGAATGAGTGGAGAAGAGCACCTCATTATATTTGATGTACTCCTCTCTACTCATTTTATTAACGATAGAGGCTTGATAATTCTGCCTCAAATCCTCGTATTCCTTGATTTCCTTCTCGAATGCCATTCTTTTAAATTTTGCAGCAAAGATACGACTTTTGCCGAAAACCGCAAAATGTTTTTAGATGAAAATGCCTAAAACCGCAGAATGTTTCTTGTTGTTGGATGCTTTGCTCCTTGCGCTTTTGTCTATTTTTTAGACGGTAGTGTCTAATTATTGGACAGGCTTATGAATGAGAAATGATGTGTAAGTAGTTGATAATCAATAATCGTGTTCTTTTGGCATGGCAATTGTCTATATAAGAGCAAATGAATAACGATAGGAAATGATAAAAAATGAAGAATAAGAAACGATACATCGTAATGGTTGTGATGATGGCGAGCATCATCGTCAGCTATGGGCAGCAGGAAGAAGGAGAGGCACGCAAGGGAGCTGAGGAATTCCGAAAGGAAGAAGCAAATGTGATAGCCAAGTCTTCGGCTTGGAGCCTTAACGACTGTATGAAGTACGCTGTGGAGCATGCGACGGATGTGAAGCGAGAGGTTGTCAATGCTCGCCAGCGCAAGCAAGACTACCACAAAGCGGTGGCGGATTTCTTGCCATCTGTATCGGGAGCCGTGCAAGGACAGTATGCCTGGGGACGAAATATCGACCCGGAGACCAATACATATAATAATGTGACGACATTCAATAACTACTATCAGCTCTATGCCGAACTGAATGTCTTCGATGGCTTCGCCACCATCAATGCCTTCAAGCAGGCTCGGTTGGCGAGGGATTATTCCGCTACTGCAATGCAGAAAGTGAGGGATGACAAGGCGATAGATGTGATGCAGAAGTATGTGGATGCCGCTTATGCTGAGGCCAGCATCCAGATAGCAAGTGAAAAACTGGCTGAGAGCAAGCGAATGCTTGCCAAGATGCAACGCCTCTACGAACTCGGTGAGAAAGGTCGCCCGGATGTCGTCCAGATGGAATCGCAAGTGGCTGAGGATGAATATAATCTTACGCATCAAGAGAATGTGAGTCGACAGAGTTTGCTTACCTTGAAATCGGCGATGAACTATCCTGTAGAAGACGAGTTGAAATTAAATGTGGCGGACAAGAACTTTGGAAAGTTATCCACAGATGGTGGAAAACTTATTGCATCAAGTCAACAGGCTGTTTATCAAAGCTTTGTGATGGCATCTCCCGACATTAAGTCGGCGGAATACGAAGTGGATCGAGCACGATATGATTATAAGATAGCGAAAGGTCGGTTGTTGCCATCCCTCTCTCTCGGTGGCGGCATCACGACCAACTATTACAAAAATCTCTCTCAGAAAGGGCAGTACGAAGGTTTTGCCTCCCAGTTTCGCAACAATCGAGGCGAATACCTCGCACTGACCCTCTCTATACCTATTTATAATAGCGACCGTTGGCACAGTGTGAAGAAGGCTCGCAACGACTGGCAACTCGCCCAGGTGAATCTCGAAGAAACCAAACGCAAGTTGCACGACAATATCGCCCAAGCCATCATGGATGCCGAGGGCTATGCCAAAGAACTCTATCAGATGCAGAAGAAGGTGGCTTCCGATTCGCTCGCCTACCACATGTCGAGCCGCAAGTTTGAGGAAGGAATGCTTTCCACCTTCGATCTTCATACGGCAGCGCAGACTTTGCTCGAAAGTCGCATCAAACAACTACAGATGCAAATGTTGCTGGTTATCAAAAAACGTTTAGTGGATTATTATCAGGGACAAAGTTTAATAAGATAAAACTATGGACATAAAGATAGAAAAGAAGAAATATCTCGTGCCTCGCAAGTACTGGGCATGGATAGCAGGGGGCGTGGTTCTCGTCGCCCTCCTCACGTGGCTCGGTTTGAGCAATTTCTCTTCCACCCTGAAGGTGGACCGTAAGGGACTGAGCATCGGAAAGGTGGAGCGGGCACAGTTCAACGACTATGTTTCGGTGGATGGGCAGGTGGTTCCTATCTCCGTGGTACAAATTAGCTCAGAGGAAGGTGGCATCGTGATGGAGAAGGTGGTAGATGAAGGAGCCCACGTCAACAAGGGCGATGTCATCGTGAAACTTAGCAACTCCAATCTCGACTTGGAGATTCTCAATGCTGAGAGCGAACTTGCCGAGAAACAGGACATGCTTCGCAACACCCAAATCTCGATGGAGCAAGACCGACTCAACAATAGCAACGAGGAACTTTCCCTCTCGCAGGATGTCGTGACCAAGCGTCGTACCTATCAGCATCAGGAGGCATTGCACAAGGAGCAACTCAATGCCCGTGAGGAATATCTCAAGGCAAAGGAGGATTACGAACTTGCCGTAAAGAAGCATCAGTTGATAGCCATGCGACTGAAGAAGGATGCTCAACTTCGCCATTCGCAGATGGAGCAGATGGGCGACAATCTCGAAGCGATGCAGAAGAACGTGCAGTTGGTTCGACAGCGCAAGGAAAAGTTGAATATCCGCAGCACCATTTCGGGCGAGATTGGTTTGCTCGATGTGGAATTGGGACAGAGCATACAGGCAGGACAGAAGATAGGTGTCATCAATGACCTCAGCGACTTCAAGGTACAAGCTCAGGTGGATGAGCATTACATCGATCGAGTGAAACCCGGCTTGACCGCTACCTTCGACCAGAATGGCAAGCACTATCTCTTGCAGGTAAGAAAGGTTTATCCAGAGGTAAGAGATGGCAGGTTCCGCATCGACTTCGTGTTCAAGGGCGTGCGCCCAAGCAACATCCGTACGGGGCAGACTTATTATGTGGATTTGCAGCTCGGACAGTCGAAGCAGGCAATAATCATCCCGAAAGGCACGTTTTATAGTGTAACGGGCGGTCAGTGGATCTTTGTCCTCGACAAGAGCGGCAAGAAGGCTTATCGCCGCAAGATAACCATCGGTCGCCAGAATCCTCAGTATTACGAGGTGATAGAAGGCTTGGAGCCAGGCGAGCAAGTCATCGTGAGTGGCTATGAGGCTTATAAGGACAATGATATTCTAATGTTAAATTAGAAATGTTAAATGTTAAATTGGGGCATGCGCCCTTACAGCTATATTTATTATGAATCATATCATCAACGCATTCAAGAATCTCCCCCGAAAGGGGCAGCACAACTTCGTGAAGATATTGTGCTTGGCGCTCGGACTGGCTATCAGTTCGGTGATTATCGCCGAGATTTATTTCGAGCAGACCTACGATACGTACTTCCCAGGGTGGGATAGGACGTATCAGATATTTGAAGTTGGTAGTAACCAAGGTGAGAATATGCGGTTCGAGCAAACTTCGGGAGCTACGGCGCAGGGTCTCAAGCAATATGCTCCGATGGTGGAGGTTGCCACCAGTACCCATTGGCTTTATGCCAATGCTCAGTGCAAGCTGGAAGACCAACACGTCATCTCTGCACAGATGCGGATGGCGGATAGTTGTTTCTTTGATGTTTTTCCACAAAAGATATTAGTGGGCAAGGCGAAGTAAGTCTTGTCGCAACCTCTTTCTTGTCTCATCGATTCTGAGACGGCAAAGACTATCGGTGGCAATGTGGTAGGCAAGCACTTTACGCTTCCGAATGATCCTCAGACCACCTTTACAATAGGTGGCGTGTTCGAGGCTTTTCCTTGGGGCTCTTCTTGGCACGGCACACAGATGATAGTCTCGATGTGCAGTATGCCTTATCTCTTTGATTACGATGGCAGAAGACAATGGGTGGGCAACGATTCCTACGTCTCCTATATCCGCCTTGCCAAAGGGCATAGCCCGAAGGAGCTCAAGCCATACGTTGATAAGATGCGCCAAGACCATTTTCCTCTGAGCGAGATGAAGAAGATGGGGATAGAACTGAACTACGACTTCATGGTGCTCAGCGATGTTTATACCCAGGATCCTTACATCAAGATGATGGGATGGATTATGGCAATCATCGCCTTCGTGCTCCTCTTTACTTCTGTGATGAACTATTTGCTCATCATCGTAGGCAATTTGGTGAGCCGTTCTCGTGAGATGGCGGTGCGCAAGTGCTATGGTGCCGAACCGAAGAACATCCATGCGATTATCTTCTCAGAGGCTTTGGTGCATGTGGGGTTGGCTGTCATCCTTGCCGCCATTCTCGTGTTCCTTTGTAAGGGAACCATCGAGAATTTCCTCTCTGCACCGGTCAGTACCTTGATGTTCAATCGAGGCAGTTGGATTCTCGTCATCATCTGCATCTTGGTGCTTATGATAGGCGGTTTGGTGCCTGGTTGGTTCTACAACAAGATACCGGTTGCCATTGCCTTCCGTGGATATAATGAGAATCGCAATCGTTGGAAACTTGCTTTACTCGGCATCCAGTTTGTTATCTCAGGCTTGCTGTTCAGCTTGCTCTATATCGTGAACGGTCAATATCAGTTGATGTTGGGTGTAAACCCAGGCTATGATTATGATAATGTGGCAATCGTCACGGTGGATGCCATTGATGGCGAGCAACGTACCCAGTGCCTGAATGAAATCAAGCGAATGCCGAATGTCAAGGAGTGCTGCTCAACAGGGGCAATACCACTGCAAGGATATGGTAGAAGTGGAAATATGGTGGGTGTTCCTGGGGATGACAAATCTACGTTTAATGTAGTGGATATGGATGGTGTAGATGATGGTTTCTTTAAGATGATGAGGATCCCTATCGTACAAGGAACTTTCTTCACCGAACGCAATGATAGTTCCCGACAAATCATGATAGATGAGCGTGGAGCGGAAAAACTCGCCAAGTGGAAGAACTGGAAAGATGGTGTCGTAGGCAAGCAGATTACTTGTACGGGGCATGATAATGGGAAAGACAATCTCGTCCTAACCATTTGTGGAGTCTTCAAGGACATTCATTTGGGCAGTGTTTCTTCATCCAATGAATCGGATGAGATGATGAAGAGTTTCCCGATGGTATACTTCTATTCTGCAGAGACGGCTCCTTATATGCTCGTTAAGTTGAATGACCTAACAGATGAATCGCTCTCGGAATTGGCAGACAAGGTGCAGTCGATGTATCCAAACAATAAGGTGACGGTGCGTAGCTATGCTTCGGAACTTGCCAACCAATATTCCTCCCAGCTCAATTTTCGCAATGGTATTCTCGTTGGAGGCATCGTGACGATGATTATCGCCCTCTTCGGATTGGTGGGTTATACGAGCGATGAGGTGAATCGCCGTCGCAAGGAGATTGCCATCCGCAAGGTGAATGGAGCGAAGGTGAAGGACATCCTGCACATCTTCTTGAAGGACATCGTGAAGATTGCCTTGCCTTGCATCATCGTGGGCGACATCGGGGCTTGGCTGATTGCAAGACAATGCCTGATGTCGTTCAGTGAGAAGATTTCGCTCACACCTTTGCCATTTATAGGTGTCACGATCGCCTTGCTCGTCATCATCGGACTCTCCGTGGTGGTCAACTGCTACAAAGTAGCGAATAGTAATCCTGTGAAGTATCTCAAGGAAGAATAATTCAACATTTAACACTTAACATTCAACACTTAACATTCATAATTATGATAAAAGTAGAAAATCTTTGCAAGTCTTTCCGCACAGAAGAGGTGGAGACAATAGCTTTAAATAATGTATCTTTCACAGTAGAGGATGGCGAGTTCGTCGCCATCATGGGACCATCGGGTTGTGGCAAGTCAACCCTCCTCAATATCCTCGGTTTGCTCGACAACCCGACATCGGGCAAATATCTCTTGGGCGACCATGAGGTGGAAAACCTGAAGGAGAAGGAGCGCACCGATGTGCGCAAGGGCGAGATAGGCTTTGTGTTCCAAAGCTTCAACCTCATCGACGAGTTGAACGTGGAGGAGAACATCGAACTTCCGCTTACTTATCTCAATATCCCGAAGGCGGAGCGCAAGGCGAAGGTGCAAGCCATCATGAAGCGCATGAACATCAGCCATCGTGCCAAGCACTTCCCTCATCAACTCTCTGGAGGTCAGCAACAGCGAGTAGCCATCGCCCGTGCCGTTGTCTTCGGTCCGAAACTCATCCTTGCCGATGAGCCTACGGGTAACCTCGATTCCAAGAACGGTGCCGAGGTGATGCATCTGCTTACCGAATTGAACCACGAGGGCACCACCATCGTAATGGTAACGCATAATGAACATGATGCGAAGATTGCCAACCGCACAATCCGATTGTTTGATGGAAGTGTGGTGGAAGGTTAGAGTAAATCCGTGGTTTCAAATGAGGAATCACGGATTTATTTTGTTAAGGGATGATGATGCGGAAGGTGGTGGTATTCTCTTCCTTGTCTTGATGAAGAGAGAGACTGCCTCCGCTCACTCGCATGATTTGTCGGGAAAGTGACAATCCGATGCCGCTTCCTTCCGCCTTCGTGGTGAAGAATGGGATGAAGATATGGGAGGCTACATCATCGGGGATGAGACCAGCGTTGTTGGTTACGTCGATGATGATGGCTTCTTGGGCGTTGGTATAAGCGTTCATTCTGATAAATGCCTTCTTGTCCATAATGGCTTCCACTGCATTCTTTAGAAGATTTGTTACGACATGGGCGATGAGGCTCTCGTCGGCGTATGCCAGCAAGTCCTTAGGCTCTACTTCGATCTCTACCTCATGATTGCAGAGCATTGCCATCCTTTCGAGGAAAGGTTCTACGTAGAAGAGGGCTGGTTGAGGCTGAGGCACATGGGTGAAACGGCGATAGTTGTTGACGAATGCCAACAATTCTGTGCCAGTCTTGTGGATGGTCTCCAAACCTTGTTTCAATTTTGCTTGCTCTGCAGATAGCAAATCTACTGAAACATCTTGCAGTAAGGTTTCGCTGAGCGAGGTGACCGGGGTGATGGTGTTCATGATTTCATGGGTCAATACTCGGATGAGTTTGATCCATGAATCTACCTCCTGGTTGCTGAGTTCGTTGCTCACATCGCTGAGGGCGATGATGCGCACATGTTTGTCTTTCAGCATCGCCTGTGTTTCGTGTTTCGATAAGTGTTCGTCCTTGAGCTTGTCTCTTACTTGATTCATGTGGGTAAGCACGTCGGTGTCAAGCAAGCGGAGGGCGGCTTGGTTGTGTTGCAGGATGTTGTCGTGGCTATCCACCACCATGATGCCTGTATCCACGGCATTCAGTATCTGTTCGTAATACTTCTCTCGCTCCATCTGCTCCTCTCGGGTATGCTGCAAGAAGAGTTTGATGCGATTTAGGGAGTCGTTGATAATCTTGTCATCTTTCGATACGTTTTGGGTTGGAAAACTGAAAGAGAAATCCACGTTATCCACCGCATCAAAAAGGAATCTCACCTTCTTGATGTTACGGCGATAGCGGCGCAACAATCGGATATACCCGATGATGGTAATGAATAAAATCCCTGTTATTATGATCAACTTATAATCCATCCTTATAATATTTACCTCAGAATAAAGAACTTTATAGTTAGAAAAGCTATTGTCTTAACTCCTTAACTCCTTCAACACTTCTTACAACCCGTACCTCTTAATCTTATTATAAAGCGTTTGTCGGGAGATGCCCAGTCTTGCTGCCACCACCGACAGGTTGCCTTCGCACTCCTTGATGGTTTTCTCAATCATTCGGCTCTCCATCTCGTCGAGCGTCTGCACTTCTTCCAAAGGCTTCTCCTTTCGGGTAGGGTTGCCGCCTTCAATATCCTCGGCGGTGATGATACCGCCATCGGATAGAATCACGGCTTTTTCCACAGCATGTTGAAGCTCTCGGATATTTCCATACCAAGGAAGGCTGGTGAGTTTCTTCTCTGCTTCTTTCGAGAATCGGATGTTCACCTTATTATATAGGTCGGCATATTGGTGTAAGAAACGATTGGCGAGTGGCACGATGTCTGCCTTTCTCTGTCTGAGGGCAGGCAATTCGAGGTGGATGGTATTGATGCGATAGAGTAGGTCCTCCCGAAACTCGCCATCGCTCACCATCTGTTGTAGGTTGCGATTGGTGGCGCAAACCAGTCGGACATCTATCGGAATCTGTGTGGAACCGCCCACTCTCACGATGCTTCTGCGTTGCAAGGCGGTGAGGAGCTTCGCCTGGAGACCATAGGAGAGGTTTCCGATTTCATCGAGGAAGATGGTGCTGCCATTGGCAAGCTCGAATTTGCCAGGTTTGTCGGTCTTGGCATCGGTGAAAGCCCCCTTCACATGACCGAAGAGTTCGCTCTCAAAGAGGGTTTCGGTAATGGCTCCCATATCCACAGGCAGCATTTTCTTTCCACTGCGTGTGGATAAACGATGTATCTCGTTGGCTAATACCTCTTTACCTGTACCGTTTTCGCCGGTGATGAGGATATTCGCATCGGTAGCCGCCACTTTTTCCACAATGCTTCGAAGATTGTTCATAACTTCGCTATCTCCCCAATACATAGCACTTTGCGATGTTTTTCCACGTCCTTTTCCTCCATTCTTATTCGCAGAGTTATCCACAGGGTTATTCGCACCATTGTTCTTATCTCTTGCCTCTACCAATGTGCGAATCATCTTCTCGTTGTCGAAAGGTTTCACGATGAAGTCTGCAGCCCCCTCCTTGATGCCAGTCACGGCAAGTTGGATGTCGGCGTAAGCTGTGAAGAGCACCACCTCAGTCTTTGGGCTGAGGCTCTTGATTTCACGGAGCCAATACAATCCCTCGTTTCCAGAGTTAATGCCGCTCGAAAAGTTCATGTCGAGCAACACCACGTCGGGATGCTCCTCCCTCAGCTTGGCAGGGATGGAGTTGGGGTTGGCGATGGTGGTGATGTTGTCGAATATCGGTTCCAGCAGCATCCTCACCGTCGTAAGAATGTTGCGGTTGTCATCTACGATAAGAATAGTTCCTTGTCTTTTAATCATGATTTGTAATCTTGTCTGCCTTTATTGATGTAATGAAGGAAGACCTTTATTTTATGTGTTGAAGTCTGAATATCTCTTTTTGCTTTTCAATTTCTTCTTTGAGTTGCTCTTCTTCTACAATTCGTCTGCCAATTTCCCAGTTGGAATGTATCAAGTTCTGGTTGATGGTGGCGTATGCTTTGTTTCTGGCATTCTGGATAATATTCCTAATGTCATTGACAATATCGTTCAATTGTACATTGGGTACTATGTTGTTGTTTTCTTGCATAAGAATCTTATTTTAAATATTGTTTACCTAAAATCCCCAAGCTTTAGCTTCATGTTCGTAATTTTGGTGACAAAGTTAATAAAAAACTCGGAAACCACCACGGTTTTATCTAATAATTAGGTAAGAAAAGAGGAAGTTTCTCTATTTTTCAGAAATTTTCTGCCGAAATATTTCTTGGTGTGGGTTATTTTCCTTGCTTGTGCACCATGGAGTATTGTATATGGAGGCATAGCTCTCTTGTTTGCTCCCAATAGAGTAAGAATTAATAGAATGTCAAACCCATTAAATAGAACTTGTGAACTTTCTGGAATATCAAAGAGCTATACAGGAGAAGTTACAATTCCAAGCAATGTGAATGGATTTCTTGTTACGAAGATTAAAAATAGTGCTTGTTTGCAGTGATTAATCTCAATAGGTAATCTCAAAGGTATATATAAAGGGAGGAAGAAAATATTTTGTAAAATAAGTATAGAATCGATATCATTTTTATCATTATACTAATTTCCTTTGACAAACGTCGCTAGTCCAATAGTTCCAATGGTTGGTGTAGCTGATGTAAAGGAACAGGAAAGCTATAAGTCTGTATGACCATGTATCATTGGCTGTCTGCCTTGGACAGGCTGCCTGTCTTGCCGAGATAGTCTAACTGTCTTCGGCAGACAGTCTCTGCTACCTCTCTATCGTGATATTACCAAAAGGCGATGCGTATTTTGACCGTACACCGCACAGAAATGCTGTATATCGTTGTGTATCAGCGTACTTCTTCTGTGCGGTGTGCCCTTGCCACCGCACGGAGACCGCACTGCACCGCACACTTTCATTTTTTGAAAAATCAAAATTCTAATTTGTGCGGATTGCGTGCGGTGTTCGTGCGGTCTTAGTAAGCTACCGCACTCTGTAAATGGTTTATTATTAGTTAGTTAAACGGGTTTTGTGCGGTGTGCGGTCATTTAGTGATTTCTCCTCTAGCTAGTTTATTGATTAGTTGCCCAGCAAGAATGCCATATATAATGGAAGGATAAGTGTTTGCGGTGCAGTCCCCACATTTACATCTCCCAGCTTGATGGCATGTGATACGTGATACTTCTCGGGATGGGCGAGGAGGGTTTTAGTGCTTTTGATGTTTCCGTTGCTGGCCCTTTACCTCAACCAAAGTGCATTCTCCCTTGAACCTTGTCACGAAGTCAATCTCCAGTCCCGAATCTTTGCGAAAATAATAGAGCTTGCGGTTCATCTTTCCAAAGATGTCCGCTATAAGATTTTCAAAGATGGCTCCCTTGTAACCGAAGAGATTACCTTGAAGAATATCAGCGGCGGTACCTTGCTCTAACTTGCTGACGAACAGACCGGTGTCTGCCATATAAACTTTAAATTGGTCAGGAATCGCATTGCCGTCAAGGGGTAGTTCTGGTGAAGAAAGATTATAACAACGGCGAATGATGCCTGCATCCTCTATCCATTGCAAGCTGCCTTGATAGTCTCGTCCTCTTCCGTTGGGGCGCACTGTGGCGTATGCGAACTTCTTGTTTTCCTTGCTCAGTTGGCGTGGTATCGACTCGAAGCATTCCCGAATTCGTGATTTGTCGGCTTGTGGAGCGTACTTCAACATATCATCACTTTTCCATTCTTTGAGATATTTTTCTATTTTACGCCTAAACATTTGATTCTTTGTGATTTATAACATTTCTTGGTCTGCTGTTTGCACGTTTTTCAAGGGACTTTTCTTGAAATGTAACACGTTTTCCAAGGGACTTTTTGCTTGTTCTTGCCACTTTTCCAAGGGACTTTCGGCATATCTCTTAGAACCATTGCTCCAGCAATACGAAGGTGATGAAGCCGAGGAGCAGGGCGTAGGTGGCTTGCTTTTGGTAGCCATGGGCATGCGTCTCGGGTATCATCTCGTCGCTGGTGACATAGAGCATGGCGCCACCTGCGAAACCTAGCATCACGGGGAGGAAGGAAGCGGATGCCGTGCCCAATCCGAATCCCAACAAGATGCCTACCACTTCTAACAAGGCTATCACCACGGAGATGATGAATGTCCTGATGGCAGAAACCCCTGCAAGCATCAAGGGGGCGATGATGACCATGCCCTCTGGGATATTTTGCAAGGCGATACCAAAGGAAACGCTCCAGTCGGCTTCGCCTGTGGCTGAGCAAACGCTCACTCCTGCCGCCATACCCTCGGGCAATTTGTGTAGGGCTATCGCCATCACAAAGAGCAATACATGGTTGAGCGTGGAATTATTCTTGTGCTCCTCGGGGTCGAGGCCCGTGATATGATGCAAGTGTGGGGTAACGAGGTCGAGTAAGTTGAGAAACAAGGCTCCCACCATCACACCAATGGCAACCCACCACCATTGCGAGCTCTCCTCGAAGGCGGGCACGATGAGACCTAAGGTTGAGGCTGCAAGCATCACCCCGGCACAGTAGCCCAATACCGTGTCGTTCCATTTATGCGGCAATTCCTTGATGAGGAAACCAAGGATGGCACCGACGATAGTCGCTCCGCAAAGTCCTGCGGCACTAATCAATACATTTGTCATATTTATATCTAATCGAATTTTTAATTTGCTCTATACATTATATTATGTATAGCGTATGATACCATCTATTTCTGGTGCAAAGTTAGTAAAAAATATCAAGCGGAATGCCTACTTGGTGATGATTCTTGATAAAATAATCATATATAGGTATCCCAGGAGACAGCATTCTTGCTCTTTCTCTCATAGGGTACGTTTAAACAAATATTTCCGAATCTTTATAATTGCTAAAAAATAGATAAAATCCTTGATGTTTGATGGTGGTTTCAAAAAATAGTGTTACTTTTGCACATATGCGTCATCTTGACAATAGAAGAATGAGGTTTGCGTGGCTGCTGATGTTGGTGTATCTGCCAATGATGCTCGCCATTACCTTCCACCACCACTCGGAGGCGGAGGGCAGTGTCGCTATGTCCTATTGTTACGACTGTGCGCATCACATCCACCACGATGGGCATCTTACCGCCGAGCAGAATTTCATGCACGAGTGCGTGCTCTGCCATCTGCATAGTTTGCCATACGTGGTGCCTACCATCGTTCACATAGCCGTATTCGTTGCTATGGTTCACGTCGCTTTCGTTGTGTCTTGTCCATTTGTCAAGACTCGCCAAGGCGACATTCATTCCACACGTGCTCCACCTGTACTTCTGTCTTTTTAGTTTTTTGATGGTTAATCAAACCAAAATCAAAGATTTATGATGAGAAATAAGAAGTTAGCATTTTTTGCGCTTCCTCTTTTCATCAACTTATGTCATGCGCTTACGTCAAGTGCTGAGCCTATCTCCTTCACTCAGGCAGACAGTATCAAGCGGATGATGAGGGACGGTGTGTCCCTAAATGAAGTTGTAGTAAGCGGAAGCTCCAACAAAGAAGTACAGATGAAGTCAGCCCTCAATGTGGTGAGGGCAAACAAACAATTCATAGAAGAAAATTTCAGCGGCTCGCTGATGCAGACGCTGAGTAGATTGCCTGGTGTACAGGCGATGAGCGTAGGTTCGGGAGAGTCGAAGCCGGTGATTCGTGGCTTGGGATTCAATCGGGTATTGGTGGCTGAGAATGGCATCAAGCACGAGGGACAGCAATGGGGCGATGACCATGGTCTGGAGATAGACCAGTATGCCATCGACCAAGCTGAGGTCGTCAAGGGTCCTGCTTCGCTCACTTATGGTTCTGATGCCATTGGTGGCATCATCAACCTGAGGAGTAACACCATCCCGATGAAGAAGTTTGCCGGACAGGTGAATCTCTTCGGCAGAACCAACAATGAGTCGATAGGCTCTTCGGTTCGCCTGATGGGCAGGAACGGTAAGTTTTGGTACAAGGTAAATGCCACATGGGTGGATTATGCCGACAGCAAAGTCCCTACCGACAGCATCGAGTATTACTCCTACTGGATCAAACTCAAGGACCAGCGCCTTCGCAACACGGCGGGTCGAGAACTGGATGGAAACCTGATGCTCGGTTATGCCGGGGATGGGTGGAATACCTCTTTTCGTATTGCCGATGTGAATACGAAAGCTGGTTTCTTTGCCAATGCCCACGGACTGGAGGTGAGATTGTCGGACATCGACTATGATAGTTCGCGTCGCGACATCGACTTGCCTTATCATACCGTCAACCATCTCTTGGTATCCAATCATACCGACTGGAGTTGGACGGATGGTATGCTGGAAGGCAACTTCGCCTATCAGAACAACCGACAGCGAGAACTTTCCGAACCCGTATCTCATGGCTATATGCCGATACCGCCGAATACCTTGGAGAGAAGCTTTACGAAGCAAACGTTTTCTGCCCATGTAAAGGCGACGCAGCAGATGGGAAAGCATGCGCTTCAAGCAGGAGCCAACGTCGAGTACCAGCGTAATCGCCGAGGAGGGTGGGGATTCATTTTGCCCGACTTTGAGCAGTTGGCGTTTGGTGTCTTTGCCATGGACAAGTGGGAGTTGAGCGATAAACTCAGCTTGACCGCTGGGGCGAGATTCGACCGTGGAAACGTGAGGATTCACAGCTATCACGATTGGTACAAGACACCGCTGAGGGCTTCGACCACCGCTTCTGCCACGGACGGCATCGTGCAACAAGGTGATTCCGCTTACATGGAGCGTTCTGCCAATCTGAGTCGTAGCTTCAACAGCCTCACTTGGTCGGTGGGCGTAAACCGAATGTTGGGCGACTGGGTGCTCAAACTCAATGTGGGCAAGAGCTTCCGTATGCCGATTGCCAAGGAGTTGGGAATGGATGGAGTGAATTACAATCTCTTCAGATATGAGAAAGGAAACACGAGTCTGAAGCCTGAGGAAAGCTATCAGGTGGATGCGGGCATCGTCTATGAAAGGGGTGTGCTTTCGGTGCAACTGACGCCTTATCTCAATTATTTTCCCAACTATATCTATCTTAACCCTACGCCTCAGTATAAGGAGGGCTTGCAACTCTACTATTATACACAGGCTAAGGTGCTGAGATGGGGCTTCGAGGCAAGTGTGTCGTGGAAGATTCTTCCTTGTTTGCGCTTGGATGCTGATGGCGAATATCTTTATGCCCGTCAGCTCAGCGGAGAGAAGAAAGGTTATGGACTTCCATTCTCCACACCATGGTCGGCTCGTGCCGAACTTCGCTATCTCTTGCCAGCGCAAGACCCAGCTAAATCGGGTTTCGTGGCTTTGGAATGGCAGGTGGTGGGAACGCAAGATAGAATCGTTCCGCCAGAGGAGAAGACCAAGGGACATCAACTCTTGAACGCCAGCATCGGGAAAAAGTTCAAAATTGGCGGTAATCAGTTGGAGCTTACTCTGCGAGGAGAAAACTTGTTGGGCAAGCGCTACTACGACCACACCAGTTATTACAGACTGATAGGAGTGCCTGAGCCAGGAAGAAATTTCTCGGCGATGGTTTTCTGTAGCTTCTGATTCCTTCCCTTGAATAATAGGGGTTCTCTTGGGAGGGATGATGTCCAAGCGAAAAGGGGCTACCTATCAGTTTTGATGAAGTTATATTATTTTAAAGCAACGCATTTCAGTGAGCATAAAATCGCTTCAGTGAATGCATTTATAAAAGAATTTGACAACAATGAAAAAGATATTGTTTTTAGCAGCTTCTGTGCTGTTTTGTGTTTTTAGTTTGGTATTTACATCTTGCGACAGCGACGATGATCCACAGCCATCTGTAGCCAAGCCTGTAGCTGCCCTTGCAGAGGTGGGTGAGGAGAACTCTAAGGAAGCCACTGCAGGTAAGGACCTTCACTTGGAGGGTGACTTGGAGGCAGAAGGCTTGATAGCTCGCATCGACGTAACCATCGCCACAGCTGATGGCAAGACAACCATCGTTCAGAAATCTTATACCGAAGGCAAGTACGTCGGTGTGAAGAATACCACTTTCCACGAGCATCTTGACATTCCTGCCGATGCTGCCGCAGGTGCTTACAAAGTTACCTTTGTCGTAACCGATAAGTTGGGTCAGAGCACTACCTTTACTTCCGACCTTACTGTCAAGGCACTTGACAAGACTGCTCCTGCCATCACTTTCAAGGAAGTGGGCGAAGATAATAGTCACAAGGCCGTGATAGGCAAGAAGATGCACTTGGAGGCACAGATTGAGGCTCCTCACAAGATAGCTAAGATAGAGGTGGAGTTCCATAATACCGCAGCTAAGTATGAGAAGGTTTATACTTATACTGACGAGAAGTATCTCGGTCAAACTTCCGTCCTCTTCCATGAGCACCCAGAGATACCAGCCGATGCTCCAGAGGGTGAATATCATATCCACTTCACGGTGACCGATGCCAACGGCAACGCTACTACCGAAGAGGCCGAGGGCATTCAGATTACCAAGGAATAAGGATTTAGGTATCAGATAAAATTAGAACGATGAAAAGAAGTACACTTTATTTATTATATATGTTTTTCGTTGCGACAGCAATGGGCATAGCTGTTAGCATGACCTCTTGCTCAAGCGATGACGACGATAACACCAAGGTCAACGACCAAGAGAAGCCAGAGATTGTGGACGGTGAGTTACCAAACCCTATTGACTGCCAGCAATACAAGCGTGGCGAGACCATCGCTTTCCGCTATACTTTTACGGATAATGTAGAACTCGGCAATTTCAATATCGAGATACACAACAACTTCGACCATCATACCCATTCCACTTCTGCCGGCGACTGTCCGCTCGACGAGAAGAAGTCGCCTGTGAATCCTTGGGTGTATAATCAAGACCAGACCATTCCATCGGGCTTGAAATCGTATGATGCAAAGGTTGATATTGCCATTCCTAAGGACATTGATCCTGGCGATTATCACTTCATGATACGTGTAACCGACAAGGCGGGTTGGCAGCAGCTCAA
Source organism: Candidatus Segatella albertsiae (assembly GCA_002451555.1). Lineage (GTDB taxonomy): Bacteria > Bacteroidota > Bacteroidia > Bacteroidales > Bacteroidaceae > Prevotella > Prevotella albertsiae. Next base: position 1,293 of record DKCU01000037.1, on the reverse strand, counting down.
GGCTGTAAGCATCAAGATTAAGGAATAAAGTGTACTTTTAAAAAGGATAATAAGCAAAATGAAATCAAAGAATCTTCAGTTGATGCTCCTTTCTGGCGCATTGACAGTCTCATTTGCGGCTCAAGCAGCCGAAATTAAGAATAATAGTATTGTAAAGGATAACAACGATGGGGTAGTAAGCCCTATGAAAAATGACGTAACCCCTGTGAATAACGAAATGGATGCAGAGGAAATCGCCAAGAGTACGGATGCCAATGTGTATGGCCATGTGGTGGATGCCAAGACGGGTGAGCATGTGCCTTATGTCATCATACAGGTGAAGGGAACAACCATCGCCACGACCACTGATATGACGGGTCACTTCTTCCTGAAGAACTTGCCGGAAGGTTCGTTCATCATCGAGGCGAAGTATATGGGCTACACTTCTCAGTCGAAGAGTGTAACCATCAGAAAGAATGCAACCAAGGAGCTGAATTTCAGTCTCAACCCAAACGATTTGAGTCTCGACGAGGTAGTCGTTTCCGCCAACCGAAACGAGACTCAACGAAGATTGGCTCCAAACTTGGTGAATGTGATTGGCGGTAAACTTTTTGACATCACACAATCCACTTGCTTGGCGCAAGGACTCAACTTCCAGCCTGGTGTGCGTACTGAGGACAACTGCCAGAACTGTGGCTTTACCCAGGTGCGCATCAATGGTCTCGATGGTCACTACTCCCAGATATTGGTGGATTCTCGCCCGGTGTTCTCTTCCCTGAACGGCGTATATGGTCTGGAGCAGATTCCTGCCAATATGATAGACCGTGTGGAGGTGGTTCGTGGTGGAGGCTCAGCCCTCTTCGGTGCATCAGCCATCGGCGGAACCATCAACATCATCACCAAGGAGCCAATCCGCAATTCGGCTTCTTTCGGACATACATTCATGTCGCAGGGTGGTTCCAACTCGTTTGATAATGTGACGACGGGCAATGTCTCCTTGGTTACAGATGATAACAAGGCGGGCGTGTATGCTTATGGGCAGACTCGCACTCGCCAGGGGTATGATTATGATGGCGATGGATACACCGAGTTGCCAGAGTTGAACAATCAGACGTTCGGTCTCAATTCTTACCTCCGTCTCAGTCCTTACTCTAAGTTGAGCCTTCAGTATCACGGCATCCATGAGTTCCGCCGTGGTGGTAACAAACTCGACCAAGCGCCTCACGAGGCAAACATTGCAGAGCAGGTGGAGCATAACATTCAGGGTGGTGGACTCACTTACAACTTCTATTCTCCCGATGAGAAGAATCGCCT
>DKCU01000085.1 GCA_002451555.1 Candidatus Segatella albertsiae | reverse complement strand
ATCATCCACAAATGCCACACATGGATAGACGTTGGCAGTTCGTTCCATTGGAAAGACACCGCCGTTTCACGGCATGGCATGGTGCAGACCGTCTGCTGTCGGTGTATTACCCTTCGGGCCTGTCATTCCAACAATGATTATGTCCGTGGGCAAGAGTGGCATATTCCTCTGCTTGACATTGACCGAAGTGCCAAGATTCTTATGAGAAAGGATGCTGGTTTCAAGAAACGCCTTGCTTCAAATGCTTTGACAATGGCGGATGTCGAGCGACTTTTCATGGAAGTCACCTATGGAATTATTGAGTTGGAGCTATTCGAAGGTTATTGACCGTTTTACATTACAATTTGATCTATGATATTCAAGATTATCTTTCTTTTCTTCCCTATGTTTCTTCTCTTGGCATCAACGATGTGCTACAGGAAGAACAATCGGATGATGCAGAGATTTTATCTCCGCATGGTGTTTTCGCATAATTTTCGAAAACTGTACACATTGCTGTTGCTGATGGCAATATTGGTGTTCAGTTTCGTGGCATATCAAGTACAGCCCAACGAGATTGGTGTTCATGTAATGGCACTGTTGGCATTGTTACTGTTCAAGTTCTCCTATGCAGACAATCTACTGCATAGGTTGCATGACAACAGGAAATCATGTGCCATCGCTTTTACAGCCTCATTGGTGTTCATGTTCACTCCCCATTTGTACACATTGGGGGTGATGGTAGGCTTGCTCTTGGTGGCATCCATCTACTATCCGTCCTCAAAGGTCATCTTCAAGGCACAATGTCCTGACAGTGGCAGACACTTGGCGCAATGTCCTGAGGACATCGTAAACTTCTACTTTTAGTCCATTCTTGGAATATGCCACTTGGTACTTGGCACATTCTACAACACTCAGTCTAAAATGAGAATCATTATTTCACAACATCAACAAGACATTTTCAATGAAACATATACCAAAGGAAAATATAAAGGTAAATCTCTCTGTCGGCTTCCTGGCATCTCTCCAGGACCGACATAACGAGCGGTATTCCAAACACGAAGCGTTCTGCTATCTGCTGGACAAAGCTTGTGAACACTACATGCCGAAAGCCGTAAGCAAGGAAGTGGCAGACGAATTGAAAGATTTTCAGTTTGTCACAACCAAAACTCAACTTGCGGAGGACTGGCATTGGCATCGTGCCACCGTGCGTCAGTTCCTCGAAAAGTTAACGGAGCATGGACTGATACACTGCAAGGAGTTTGAAACGAAATACACCATCATCACGATGATTGGAATGAAGGATGGTAACGTTCCGACAATGCGAAATAGTATCTTGGAGCCAATCATCCGTTTCACAATGGACAGTTGGTTCAATGGCACTTCCACCATAGAAGAGACTGCCGTTGTCTGTGGTCAGATTGTAAAGGGTGCAGTAGCGTTGTCATCAGATAGTAAATCTACGACTACATTGTCAGATGACCAACTTTCATCTGATGATATTGCCACTTGCATGATTGGCAGACTTGTGGATTGCATGCCTCTTGTAGATGAGGAAGAACATAACAAACACCTGTTGCGTAACGCAATCTTCAAGTTCTTCACTCGTGTTCTCAATCGAGACTGGCTCCAGCTACTTCTTCTGATAAAGGGACTGCCCGACATTACCAGTCATGGAAAGGCTGCTTCCGTCAAATTGAACACAGCTGAAGACATGAGCCTATTCCAATCCCTGTGTTCCGCTTATAAGGCTTGCTGTCCAACCTCAACAGTTGAAACAGCAGTTAAGCCAGTTGTAACCGCCAAGGCGGACAACCATAAGTAGAGTTCATTCTGTTCCATTATAGCTGCCTTACGGACATTCTCCTTTTAAGACCTCACGGTTCGGTACTGGCATATCGCACTCGTCGTGGCTTGCCTTTTTTAGCGCATCGGGCTTGCCCGCTGTTCACGAATTTAGGGAGTGTGGTAACTCATTACCCCTACGACCTAAAAGTCTTCGGGAGAGTGTCCGCCAAGGCAGCAAGCTGGGACACTGTTTTTACTGACACATATAAGCATATCAGAGATATGGAAAGAATAGCAAAGCAGGTTTTGAACGTCAGGGGACGTAAGGGATGCGCCGCCGCTCTCAGCCGTGAATACCAACGCAACTGGAGCGACCGGGCTTGGCAGGTAGCTATTGCCAAGGGCAACTATGACCTCGGCAGACAGCATCTGAACTTCCAGATTTCCAAGGGAGGAAAGATAGCACCTATCGACAAGAGTAAGTCTATTCCACATTTGATGGCTGAGAACTTGGCAGCTCGTGGCATCAAAGACAAGAATGAGGGGTTGGCAGAGCCACGCTTCAGAACTGTAGCGGATTTCATTTTTAGCGGTTCACAGTGGAAGATGCGAGAACTTGCCTTCGGTGAACAAAAGGTTGTATTTAAGCCTGGTGACAACAAGGAAAATTATGCAGTCAAGCTTATGCCAGAGATTGAGCAATGGGCGACGGACATTTATAATTTTGTCGCAGGAAAGTATGGTGAAGAGAATATCGTTGCCTTCTATGTACACTTGGACGAGACTTCACCACACATCCATTGCGTTCTTCTGCCAATCAAGGACGGCAAGTTTGCCTTCAAAGAAATCTTCGCAGGTGCCAACAATCGGGAATATAGTCAACGTACATCGAAACTTCATGACGAGTTGGCGATGGTCAATGAGCCTTGGGGACTGGTGCGTGGAACGAGCCAAACGGAGACTCGGCAACGACACAGACCTACGGAGGAATACCGTAAACACCTGTCCGAGGAATGTTCTTCAAAGGAAGAGGAGCTGGACAACCTTAACAAAGCAGTAAGCGACCTTCGGGTGGAAATAGCACTGGCAGAACGGCGTGTGAAAGGTCTCTCTTCTATGGTGGAACATCTGGAAGAAGAGAAACATCAGAAGATGTTGGAGATTGACAAGTTGAAGATGCAGATTGCCAACAAGGAAGGAGATAGTTCCATCTTGTCGCAGAAGTTGGAAAAATTGCAAAATGAGTTGGATTCCGTTGATGAGAAACTGGCTGACAAGAAAGACAAGCTCGCTGTAGCTGACCAGCAGTTGGATGAGTTGAACAAGGACATGGAGTTTGTCAAGGAGCGGACAGAGACGCTTCGACAGAATGCCATGCAGTTCTCTCGTGAGGCTCAGACTGGTGCTGGCGCACTTATCAAGACTGCTATGTTGGAAAGCATGGTCACTGACTACCGTTCCAAGATGGCATCGTTGCCACCTGAAATCAAAGTCGCATTTGACGGCTCGCCATTGGAAACCATAGCCGAGCACACTGCCGAAGTTCTGCATTGTGCCACATTGTTGTATCTTGGCTACATCGACCAAGCTACGACATTTGCCGAAGGGCAAGGTGGCGGAGGCAGTGGAAGCAACGATATGAAATGGGGACGCAACGATGACGAGGATGACAGGCATTGGGCGCACCGTTGCCTTGCGATGGCAAACAGGATGATGCGACCGAAAGGCGGCAAGAGTAGAAAGCGTTAATAGAAAGAATAATCGACAAATTGAAGTTTATGATTAGAAAAGCAATATTTATGATGGCATTGTGCCTATGCGGACAAATGCAGGTCAATGCAGCAACAACGGATGATGGCACGATTGAAATGGTGTCATCTGGCATAAACGAGGATATGCTTCGACAAATTGAGCCTACATACCTCAAAGAAGTAGCAGTTCCTTCTGCATGGTCTTCCAACTGGTTCGTTGGTGTATCGGGTGGCACTTCTGCTTTTGTAGGAAAACCGCATGGTAAAGGGAACTTGTTCGACAGGATGAAACCTTCCCTGGCAATAGAGGCAGGAAAATGGTTCACGCCAGAGATTGGTGGTCGGTTTAGTTTTCAAGGTTTTCAGTTCAAGGATGCCAGCAAGAATGTCCGTGATTACAAGATGGTTCATGCTGATTTTCTTTGGAATATGACCAGCAGTTTTGCCAAAGGTCATGCCACCAAACAAAGATGGGGATTCATTCCGTATGCCGGTTGCGGTATTATCCATAACGAGGATAACGGCAAGAGTCCGTTTGTCATCAACTATGGTGTGATTGGACAATGTCGTTTAACAAAGCGTTTGGCTGTCAACATGGAATTGGGTGGCGCAACCACATTCCGTGACTTTGATGGTGTTGGCGCATCCAATAAGTTTGGTGACAATTTGTTCACCTTGTCTGCCGGACTGACTTTCAATATCGGGAAGGTCGGTTGGAAGAAGGTTGTAGATGCCGCTCCTTATATCAACCAGAACAAATGGCTGGCAGATTACACCAATGAATTGTTGGCTCGCAACCAAAAGTTAAGCAAAGCTCATGCGGAGGATGCCAATGCCATCGCTGAAACGAGAAAGATCTTGGAGATTGAAGGATTGCTGAAAGCCTATGCCGATCGCCTGACATATTATGCGGATAGTACGGAGTATCGCATATACCCGAAAAATGACTACAGCGGTTTGAACTCGCTCCGTGCAAGATTGGCTCACAAGGATTGGAATGGCATGGGAAAACCAAAAACAAGCCGCTCTCTGGAGTATAGTTTCTCTGTTTCCGATTCTGTTTCTTGGAACAAATACGTTGCAGAAATGACAGGTGGAACCAAGTGCATCGGTTCGCCAGTTTTCTTCTTTTTTAATATTGGAACCACACAGTTGGTTGACGTTTCACAGATGGCAAACTTGGATGAGCTTGCTCGTGTAGCAAAGGTTTATCATCTCAAAATTTCCGTTGTTGGTGCTGCCGACAGTGCCACAGGAAACGATGGCATCAACAATTCTCTCAGCAAGTCAAGAGCGGATTATATCACGCAACAGCTTGTGGCAAGAGGCATTGACAAGTCCATGATAATATCAAAAAGTAAGGGCGGTATTGATAAGTATTCACCAATTGCAGTCAACCGTCATACGGCTGTCAGACTATTTGCACAGTAAATGTGTTTTACTATCATTCATACGATAAGCGGTAATCTGCAAAACAATGATTATCAAAAGAAAGAGTCCGTTCGTGATGAATGGACTCTTTCTGCTATTGGTTATTTTGTTCTTTCTCCTGTCGCAAGATCTTGTTTAGTAGCCATGAACAAGATTACCATTGGCATCATACTCATAGGCATGATTGTTGCTCACATTCTTGCTCTCCGAAGGCGTCTCCTCTATGCGGTAGTTCACATCCTTCACATTGGCGAGTTGGAACTTCTTGCCTGCATCTTTAATTGATGCTACAAATAGACATATAATATGCATACTAAAAAACACTACTTATAATTGAGTGTATTCTAAATATTGTAAAATAT
>DKCU01000114.1:37746-46723 GCA_002451555.1 Candidatus Segatella albertsiae | reverse complement strand
ACTTGCTTGTTGAATTCGCGTAATTCAAAAGGAAGATGAGATAGTTAATCTATAGAAATAAATAGCCCCCACTTCAGACTAAGAGATGGGGGCTTACTATATTTCAATACGTTTTACAACATCAGGTTACGCTGTACATTTACATCTAAAAAATCATTCGAAAACTTCGAACTTTATATGACAACACAACTTGTTTCACGTTATTCAATCCATATTTCTGTTGATAATAACCCGTCAAGTCACAAGTAAAAGTGCCGTATTTTATAGCATCTTCCCCAGAAGGTTGTCGCACTTCATCTAGCGAAAATGTAAAGGATTGTTTCTTATCCATATTAGGCCAAGCATAAAACTTATATTCAGTATCTCCTTTAGCATAATCTACGTAATATTCTTTCCTATCAGAATCATTGTAGGATAAATATTCCATATACCACATTCCTCTACTATTGTAACCAGGCACAAACTCATCACCAGCACTCAACTGCGGAAGAACTTGATATTCATACACTTCAGAACAAATCTTCTCTTTCAAATTAGAAGCACAATCTATATTCTCTATTCGCTCTTCTATTTTCCAAAAGTCTATAGCTTTTGTCTTTATCAGAATAATAACATCTGCCTTTTCTTCACCTCTCATTAATTCGACATGAGTGCATCCTATCTTTTTGGGCACAATGATATGCCGGCCAGTTTCATCCAATTGTATCTCTGCCACATCGTCATACTCATTGGAAATACTGCATGAAGCATCAAATGAACGCCCTACGACATCTTCCAAGACATAAACTTTATTAGAGTCTAAGAAATAGCTCACCCAATAGCTATTCCGTGCAAAATAAGTAGGAGCATCATCCTTACAACTTGCTAGCAATATACTTATTATTACTACAAGGAACAATGTTATTTTATAATAATATAGCTTCATATTATTTCTTTCTAATATTTGAATGTATCTTTAATTGCCGATCAAACTTGTAACCTGGTGGTTCAAACTTGATTCCATCATCCTCTAATAGATAATAGCCATCAAAAGATCCATTCCAACCGAGATTGTTATGGACATAATATGCTTCATATTTAGGAGAAACGTCGTTGAAGGTTGCTATCATATAGCCATCAATAATCCAAGAATGCCCCACATCTTCTCCCTTGCTATCACTTCCCAAAGCATTTACTTCTACAATGTGACTATTATTTATAGAATTACAAATATCATTCCAATTAAAAGGTTTTAATTTATCACACTGCATACCAACTTGTCGCAAGACAACTTCAATAGCATTGAAACTTGTCGAGGTTTTATCACATTCATAAGTAGCACCTGCTTTATCACCAATCCACTTCATCAAAAAGCCGATTTGATTTTTTAATTGACTATTTGCCGTTGACTTTATATTTTCTTGCTTTTTAAGCATTTTCCAATCTATAGATTGACCATTTATGCTAAGCGTAGGTTCATAGTATGATAGTGCTTGGGCGATTGCAACTACGCCACATCCTGCAGGGCATCTATAGTCATAATTTTTATTAGTACATCCTTTTTGTTCCAATTTGCAATTATACGGATAACCTTGCCCCCACTTAACAGATAATTCTGGCACTTTTTTGTTAGACCACTCCAACTGCCATCCTTGCTCTACCATATTGGAAATTTCATCCCATCCCAAATATGTAGAACGAGTTTGTTTTATGGTCTTATTCCGTGCAACCCTCACTAAAGAATCTTTTATTGTGTTGAAGAAATTTACTTGTTTTAAGCAAGCTTGAATACCGGCTTCTTTTAACAAAGAAATGATTTGATATTGCTCATAGGTCTTTTCTGAAGATGCCTTAGGAACAAAAGCGAGTATTCTTGCGGTCCTTATGTCTCCAGAAACCAAGGCATAACCATCCTTGTCCATCTTGATATTATAAATTGGAATTGAATCTTGGTCTAAATTTCCCGAACTTCTTGAAAACGCTCCCAAACAGACATTCTGCTTAGAAATAATCTTCAAACTAAGTTGTCCATCTGCACCCCTTGAATTAGGCGAAGCTAATTCACTAAACTTTTCCACAGACTTTAAGACGGCAGACTCTGGAAGTTGGTAATTATCCAGCAAGCTCACTCGCTCCCAAAAAGTCAAAGAATCAACAGGCTGAGACGACGTTTGAACATTAGCACAGAAGCTTTCAGGGTTAGTGCAAGCAGCCATGCTCATGATGAGCATAGCTGCTATTACATTATAAATTACTCGTTTCATACTCGTTATTTAATTATTTTTATTGAATAGGCTCTTCCGTCAACAATCAATGTACATACATTTACTCCAGAAGCTAAAGGTAAAGCATCTATCACATACTCATATTTTCCTTTTTCAACCAACTGAGAGTTCAGCAACATCAAACTACTGCTTGTAGCCACATTTTGGAATTGAAGAGAGACAACCGCTTCCTTAGCAATGTTGACGATTAAGGTTCGGTCTTCCAAAGTTAGGGAGTTATCTTCAAAAATTTTATTCTCAAAAGCCATGGCAGTATTAACCTTACAACTTTCTTCCTCAAGGATGTTCTTTACATATTGCTTTGTAAAATATTCTATTGTAGGGCAAATATACTTTCCATCTTCTGTATATTGATTCACATTCCAATCATTTTTGATAGAATCCATCTTGGCTGCGTAATAAGGGGCAAGCATTTCACACAGAAGCACCGAAGCCAAGTCTTGCTCATTCTCATGTTCATTTGCCTTGATAAAAATTTTATCACAAAGGAAAGACATATTTTTCTTCCAATACTTTCTTCCTTGTACCACTAACTTTTGGAACTCTTGTCCTGAAAAGGCAGCATTGTCTTTATCGGATTCACCCTCGAACGCATTATTAGCAATCCAATCATCATACATTTTTTCAAAGTTTTTGTCCTCTGTCAATTTACTAAAATAACTGAGAATCTTTTCGTCAGAAGCCGTTAGTTCAACATTTTTATCTATAGACAATCCATCCGTGACAGACTGCTCCATTGAGTAAAAATGAGTTGGAGACGCTTTAGATTGAGTACAAGGTTTTAATTCCATAGGTTCCCGAACCTCATAATAACTACAAAATGATTTACCGAACTCTTAACCATAGAGAGATTTCTCCGTATGAGTAATTCTACCCCAAGTACCGATCTTGCTTTCACATTCAAATCCATGTAGCTGGTTGTTTGCTTTATTCATGACAGCAAAATGAGTAATGCCCGCCATCGTACTATCTTTGGAATACACGATAATACTTCTTGTCCCCCCACCATTTCTCTTATACGTAGGAGCATTCTGATAACGAGCGGGGTTGTTGCCGAAATAATCATCCCAAGAATTCCAAATGAAAGGAGAACCTTTGGAAGAATTTCCTATCCAAATGTTCCTATCTGTAATACCACCAGCCCAAGCTGCGGAATTATACCTTGAGTCATCGCCAGCCATTAAAACCGCATCTCCCGATTTTAAATTAGAGAACTTGTCCATGTACTTAGAAGGAGCATCTTCTAGTCCTGCATACACATCACATTTTCCATAATAAATCCACCAGGCACCTGTCGTTGTGACCAACACCTTCCAATTAGGGGCATCTTTTCTGAATGTAATTTTTTTCCGTGCCCCCTCTAGCCAAACATAATCAGCAGGTGGATAATAGGTATATGGCTCACTATTAAACACCATTCTATCACCATCGACAAGAAACAACTGGGGAGAAGCTGAAGTTTTAGAAGTAAAGAAATTCAAGGTCCCCGTAGTCTTAACAGGTGCATCTATCAAATAACCAGAAATCGGAACACCCTCATTCAGCAATGCACCATTGCAATATACGTTCACAAGGCCCTGTCTCGGTATATATTGAGATGCATAGCCATTCTGCTTGGCACGAATAACCAAATAGTATTCTCCTGCAGGAAGCGTTGTCTCAATCTTAGAATGATACCCAATATTATTATCATTAGTCCAGGCATAGTGATAAGGGTCGTCTATCTTATATAAATACATATATGTATCTACATCATAATAGTCCTCGTTTTCTACAGGAGTAGTATGAATTTCCATTTTCTCCGTAGATGTCACAGATATTTTTCTGTGATAAGTATATACTGTTGGAACGTTTTGCCAAACCGTAGCATTTGCATTGCCAACAATCGTCCCCTGTACAGGGGTTACTTCCCAGCTTTCTTTAGTACTATTTGTTACCACTCCATTCGCTTTTGCTGCCAATGCTTTATAAGCAACATAAGGAGTATTAGTTGTTATTAGCGAAGACTTGTCGGTCGTTAACTGCACTGCATCAATTTCTGGATAAAAAGGAGCAACAGTAGAAAACACGATTTCATTACTTCCTTTTTCCAATGCCACCTTTTCCTTACCTCTTATTCCAATAATTTCCCAATCAGCTTTCGTGCTGTTCAATTGACCTTGATACTGTCCATTCACATAAACAGAAATTTCTTGAAACTTATCTTTTTGTATGTAAGTTGACAGGGTGTTAGCAAGAAAGTAATAGTCAGCACTTTGGTCCACTTCAACATTGAATATTGTTTTCAAGACTGCAACAGAAGACTCATTGCTTCCACTTCTGCTCTTTACGGAATATGGGGTTACACCTCTACCACTTATAGGATTGACAAAGACTGTCAAGTTGCCTATCGTTTGCTTGAGGCTTGCAGGATTTAGCTCAGAAATTGCTTCCTTATTTTGCCCATAAGAGAAACATGTCATTAATGACATTAATATAAACAATATTTTTCTCATGACTTTCATTTTTATCATTTAGTGACTTTGGCTTCTACCCATGTACCATCCCAGCACTTTGCTTTGCCCATAATTAAACTATTTGTCCACAAAGTATATTTTACAAATCCAGTATCAGAAGTTACACGTTGGTTGATTTCGTTCCCATTTCCTGTCAACTCTCCTCTGCTGGATCTAAAAGTTACACCCGAATTTGCTCTAATCTGAATATTCCAAGCAATTCTTAATTCAGTATTTGCATCTTCAAACGCTTGATTAAGATTCTCTCTAGACCAAGCCTTAACCCTTACGCCACAACTAGAGCTTGGGCCTAAACTAGTCCAAAAGGAAACTTGAACTTGAGTTCGTCCGTCTAGAGAAGTACGTGTTGGAATAGGAGCAACAACATTCTGAAACATAATAATTGGCTCACCTGTATATACAAATACCAACCCTTCTGCTATCTGATATCTATAAGGTGAGACTTCTCTAAAATTAGCCAAATCACCTATCAGCTCTGCATCCTTGTCATAGAAAGAGCGTAACATAGCATACTTGGATGCCTCAATCTCAAAAATGCCATTACCCGAAGCACAATATTTATATATTGTGTCACCTACCTGAAACTCCAAGTCCTTATTCAACAATTTACCAACATCGGTATATTTCTTGAACTGTCCTATAACACCATCTGAGTCAGAGGTACTTGGGAAAGCCAAATCGATAGATGTTGGAGAAGCCAAATATGCTTCAAAAGCATTTCTGTCGGCGAAATAGATTCTGTCTGATTGAGATTGGCTACTCTGTAAGTCGTTGGTGTCTGTACAAGACACAAACATAATAGCAAAAACTGCCATCAAAAGTGATAATAATTTCTTCATAACTAATTCTGTTATTTTGTTAATACTACTGATTCAAATAACCGAATAACACAACATCTCCATAGCTTATTTGAATGGCTATAGCAGATTGTGGCGTTTCAATTACACACTCGCTTGCACAGATAGTTTCCTCATAGAGAACATTTCCAAACTCATCCAAAAATGAGATACGCCCCCCACAATCGCATTCTGCAAATACACAAATGCATCATCACAGTACACTTGTAATGGTTTCTTACTTGGTGCTTTGTGTCGATGATTGTAGCCGTCAGGGCTAGAACAAGCTACAATCGGAATAAGACTTAACTTCTCCTTCTGTTTTGCCCCAACACTTAGTGCTATTACGCACATAAGAATGATAAAACTCGTTTTTTTCATACGCAAATAAATTAAATGTTGGTGCAAAAGTATGAAAAAAACGAGAATTATAGAGAAAGAATCAATTCACAAAAAATTCACTTTTTACAAAGCACTTATATTCAAGAATTTACAATTACATCATTTCGATAAATGTGAAACATTTCACATCAGATTGAATGAATGAACGAGTCCAATTCTTCTGCTTTTCCTTCTCGTTTGAACATTTTTTTGAACAAACGTTTTCTTGACATGGTTAATGCAGAAGGTTCTCGATGAACAATTGCAGAAATATCAGACAAAGGTAGTTCTAACTTCAGTAACAAACATATTTGGTATTCCAAATCTGACAATTTACATATACGATAAAGTTTAAGCTTAAAATCTACAAAATGTTCATTGACTGTTCTATCTAATTCAGACCACTCCGTTTGATTGACATTTTGATTTTCTTTTATTTTTGCAAGAAACAAAGAGTATATCTTAGTTCCTTTCATTCGTGTCAAAGCCTCTTTATTTGAAGAAATTTGCGAAGCACTTTTATCTAAAAGATGCTGTAGTTCTTCCATCTGTCTTTTCTGTTCATCCTTTGCTTTTTTGTTACTCATGTAATAAACATAGAAGACTACTAGTACAAGACACACACTTAATCCCAATATGACCAACAACAATCTATGCTGTTCATTCTCATTCTTCAACCTAGTATTTTCCTTTTCTCTTTGTGTATAATCATAAAGAGATTGACATTTGGATACCGCCTCAGTTTTTGTAATTTTATCTACAGAATCACTATAGGCTATAAATTGGTTCCAAATTTGCAAATCCTCATTGTTCCCATTTCTTTTCAACGCAGCTTCTATTTTTAAACGCCAAGCAGTATGTTTGGCATATATTTCCCCATAACGCTCTATTTTTTTGATATAATAATTCATAGAATCCGGCATATTACGCAAATTATAATATTTCATCGCTACACAATACACACCACTTCTGTCTTCAGGACAGACATTATTGAGCATAGGATAAATATATTTAGCGACAGAATCAATTTTACTATGAAGATGAGATTCTAAATAAATACCTACCAAACTTGACCTTGCATTATTTGCCATTTTAGAATTTCTTATTCTCAAAGAAAGTTGTAAAGCTTTATAGCTATAAATGATTGCACTATCCAAATCCTCTGCACTAGAATAAGAATAACCCAAATCTCGCAAATCATAAATCATTCCTTCTGCATCATTTCTAAGCGAGTCAACTAAATAAGAATCTTTAAAATGTTTTACCGCAATCATATAGTTTCCTTGATAAAGCATAACATAACCGATTTGTGCATGAGTTATCCCCCACAAGCGCAAATTATCCTTAGCTGTGATATTATCTAACACTTTATGATAATAATCTAAGGCTTGGGGAGAGTCATGCAAATCAAAATAGGTCGAACCTGCTAAGTAATAGACTTCTGGCAATAACTTTTTATCTCCCTTGCCCTCATAATACTCTATCAACTGATTTATATTTTTCAAATCTGAATGTGGTAAGTAAGCTTTGTCCTGTGCTTTCAACTTTATTAGACGATAATACATCCAATCTGCAATATTTGTCGTATCCAACTCTTTACGGATTTTAGTTAGTTTTTCCAAAGCAAGTTTGGGATTAGAATAACACAAACTATCTACCTCCACCAAAGCAGGAGAATATTTTTGTTCTGTACATGAGACAAAAAACAAAACAACTAAAACAAAACACAAGATTTTCTTTTCCATATCTGAACTTTTTGTAATTTTCTTTATGGACTACAAAGGTAGTGCTTTATCAGCATATAACAAAATAATGAAGTTTGTTTTTCCTCAGAATATAAAAATTTAACAGTTCAATAGCTTTCGTATTAAAGTAAAGTTCCCACCTTACAAAAGGCGAGAACTTTATTTCATACTTTTGTTACATTAATTTTACTTTTGTTTCAAGTACTTCATCTGTACATTCACTGGGCAAGCGTTACTTACCTTCTCGGTATATTCGCCGACCTTCAATGTAGCAGTTCCCTTGATGTTCTCCACATCGGTACCTACCTTGAAGATGTAGTTACCTGCATCTACCTTCCACTGACTGTTAGCCTCATCAAAGCTTGCGAGGTCTCGCTTTTCGAGGGTCATCTTTAAAGTCTGGCTCTCACCTGGTTTCAACTCCTTAGTCTTACCGAAAGTCTTGAGCTCCTTGGCTGGCTTCTCGTAAGCACCCTTTGGAGCGGTAACATAAACCTCGGCTACTTCCTTGCCGGCTACCTTACCCGTATTCTTCACGCTGACACTTACCTCGATGCTGTTGCCATTAGCCTTGACCGATGGCTTGCCAAATTCGAAAGTGGTGTAGCTCAAGCCATAACCGAATGGATAAGCCACGTTCTTCTTGAAGGTATCGAAGTAACGATAGCCCACGTAAATGTCCTCCTCGTGGTTATTGAAATCGATGCCAGGCTTTGAACCATCCTGCATATTGGTGTAAGTGTACATATCATACTTCTTAGCATAGTTGGCAGTAGAAGGATGGTCATATACAGAGATAGGCCAAGTCATGGTCAACTTACCCGATGGATTCACCTTACCCGACAAGATGTCGGCTACAGAGTTACCGCCTTCGATACCTGGTTGCCAAGCCACGAGGATGGCATCCACACGGTCTCTCCAACTAGCGGTCTCCATGACAGAACCTGAGTTGACAACCACAATGACTTTCTTTCCCTTGGCATGGAACACATCGGAGATGCGGGTAATCATATCTCTTTCGTCCTGAGTCAACTCAAACTCACCGATGATGTTCTCTCTATCCATACCCTCGCCTGCCTGACGACCGATGGTAATGATGGCAGCATCAGCCTTAGGCTCCTCGCTTGCCACGCAACGCTCGGTAATCTCGATTTCATCGAGCTTTGGCTGACCTTGGTCAAGGAACCACATCATTGGGTTCTTGTCTGCCTTCAGCTTTGCCTTGGCATACTTCA
>DKCU01000114.1:5237-37653 GCA_002451555.1 Candidatus Segatella albertsiae | reverse complement strand
CCTGTCACCATATCCACAGAGTAACCTACGTTGACAGCGCCACTACCGAGGCCACCCGATAGGAAGTCGTAGGAATTGACACCGAAGAGAGCCACGGTCTTCAAGTTTTTGATAGGAAGCGCATTGTCGTTCTTCAAGAGTACCATACCCTCGGTACTGCTCTGGCGAGTGATGGCGGCATGAGCCTTCAAGTCAGGTTCGCCACTATATTTATATCCCTTGAAACGAGGAGTCTTCACGATGTATTCAAGCATACGTCGAACGTTTCTATCTACATCGGCAATGTCGAGTTTTCCGTCTTTCACAGCTTTTACGATAGCTTCCACCTGTGCTGGATAACCAGGCATCATCAAGTCGTTGCCAGCCGCTACCTCTTGGCTTACAGGCAAGTCCTCGCGAATACCAATCCAGTCGGTCTCCACGATACCCTTGAATCCCCAGTCGTTTCGGAGAATATCTGTCAAGAGTCCCTTGTTACCCTGTGCATAGACACCATTCACCTTGTTATAAGAGGACATGATAGTCCAAGGATTGCTCTTGCGAACCATCATCTCGAAACCTTTCAAGTACAATTCACGAAGCGCACGCTGACTTACTCGCTCGTCGATATGAGTACGTTGGGTTTCCTGTGAGTTCACGGCGAAGTGCTTGGCACTCACACCCACTCCCTGGCTCTGCACACCATTTACAAAGGCTGTACCCATCAAGCCCGTCATGACAGGATCTTCTGAGTAATACTCAAAGTTACGACCGCAAAGTGGATTGCGATGCAGGTTCATACCCGGACCGAGCACGACGTCACAGCCATACTCCAAGGTCTCGTTACCGATGGCCTTGCCTACGTTTTGCATCAATTCGGTGTTCCAGGTAGATGCCAAGCAAGTTCCGATAGGGAAACCCGTGGCATAGTAAGTACGACTGTCACCATCACGATGGGTATCAATATGCACGCCAGCAGGACCATCACACTGCACAGTGGCAGGGATGCCAAGGCGTGGGATACCGACAGTTGTTCCAGCAGCTCCCGGCACGAACTTCTTCTGATGTCCGAGCATAGCGCCACTGCCCACGAATCCATCATTGCCACCGCCCACCAAGAGCTGGGCTTTCTCCTCCAAGGTCATCGCCTTGAGTACTTCTTCAATATTGTTTGCATTTAGTTTAGGTGCAGCCTGCGCCATCATTGTTGTTGCTAATGCTCCTGCCGCAACGGTAAGAGCGAGTTTCTTGTAGTTCATATTTTAGTTGTTTTGTTAGTTATCATTCTATTCTTTAGGCTTATCATTCATTCTAAAACTTGGTGCAAATATAATAAAATAAGGTGGAAACACCAAGCCTTTCCACCTTATTTTTTTGGTTTGATTACATAATATCACATAAATATTAACAAGAAATACACCATTCCAATAAGATTCAAAATCATTCTTCTTTCATTTCAAGCCTATACATTCAGCTCTATGCATACATAGTTGGGGCGCCGTCGAAAGCATTGTATCATGCATTCTCTTTGATTTACTTATCAGAATTACAAGCAATACGAAGAGAAGAAAATAAGTTATACAACCGAAGAAAAGCGTATTTAACGATTGTTTGGCGACCGCCAAACAATCTACTGACAATTGCCAAAAACATTACTGACAATCGCCAGCAAGTGTGACGGCAATCGCCAAACAACATAAAAAAGCTTATTCTTGCAACATAAAGAACCTGTTCTTGCACTAACAAGAACAGGTTCTAACAGTATGGATGCATTCACATGAGAAGACTAAACTCACAGCAATCCATCCTACGAATAAGTTACTTCGCCGTTTCCTTCGAGCTTCTCTTGTCTCTGCGATAACTGCGATAATCATCCAAAGGAATCTCCACATCAGGCTCCACCAACTCTCCCTCACGAGGCAAAGCGAACTTCTGGTACTTGATGTTCAATCCACGCTCTATCCACATGCTCTCGTAGTAGGTCTGGATGGAAAGAATCTTGCGGGTCTCCTCGTCGATGCCCTCTTGGTGATAGAGGTCTTCGGTGCGGAAGAGCACAGGCAAATGGTTGCCATCCACCATATAAGTGGTGTAAGTGAAGAGGAAATTGGAGTCCGTCTTCAGATGGATGATACCGCCATCTACAAGGAAGTGGCGGTAGCGATTCATAAAGTAAGTGGAGGTAAGACGCTTGCGAGGGTTCTTCATCTGAGGATCGGAGAAGGTGAGCCATATCTCCTGCACTTCGTCCTCGGCGAAGAAGCGGTCGATGATTTCGATATTGGTACGGAGGAAAGCCACATTCTTCTGACCTTCCTCTATCGCCTTCTTGGCACCCGTCCACATACGAGCGCCCTTGATATCGACACCGATGAAGTTCATCTCAGGATAGAGCTTGGCAAGTTCCACGGTATATTCACCCTTGCCACAACCCAACTCCAAGACGATAGGATTATCGTTGTGGAAATACATCTCACGCCACTTGCCCTTCATGTCGAAAGGCACGTCATCCACCACACTATAAGGATACTGAAACACATTCTCGAAGCGCTCCATATCCGCAAACTTAGCTAATTTTCCTTTGCTCATTGAATATTCTTATTACTTTTGGGCTACAAAGTTACAAAAATTATAAATACTCTTATTAGAAATACATTCATAATTTTTGATATTTAACCAAAAAGGTAATGCCAAGCCATACGCACCTTATATCCTTTCTTATATTCTTCATCTGACTTAATTTCCCAGTTCCAACTGGTTTTTCACCAAACCATAGTAAGCACCACGTTTTGCTGTGAGCGATTCGTGGTTGCCCACTTCCACTACCTTGCCATGGTCTAACACGATGATTTGGTCAGCATTTTTCACCGTACTTAGGCGATGCGCCAAGGTAAGGGGTATATGCGAAGTAGTTCTAACATGACTCGTTTCTCTGACAATATTGATAGCTATACTTATCAGAGCAGACCTTGGGATAGACGTTATGTGTCCCTTTCAGTTAGTTATACTTTTGATTATGGGAAGAAGATAAAACATGATGGCAATCTGAGAATTGAAGGAAAGACAAAAACTTCCGTCTTATAGAGAATAAGGAATACCAATGAATGCTATTTTCTAGGCTGTCTATTCTGCTTGAATCCCGAAATACTCATTCAGTTCGGCAATGGCTGCGCCATCGACATTCTGCAAGTCCTTCACCATCTTTCCTTTCTCCAACAAGAGGATGCGGGAGGAAATGTCGGCGACGAAGCTGAGGTTGTGACTGGAGATGATGACTGTAGTACCCTGCTCCTTGCAGATGCGCTGTATCATGTGGGCGATGCTCATCTGCGAGGAAGGGTCAAGGTAGTTGAATGGCTCATCCAGCAGGAGAACCTTCGGCTGGATAATCATCGCTCCGATGATGCCTATCTTCTGTCGATTGCCCTGTGAGAAATCACGGAGATACTTCTTCGTTCCCATGATTTCATCGTGCATAAAACCTTCGAACTGCGCCAAACGCTCCTTCAAAGTTTCATCGTCAACATGATAGACTTCTGCGATGAAATCGAAGTATTCCTCGGGAGTAAGGAAGTCTATGAGGAAACGGCCATCTATATAGCTACCCGTATATTCCTTCCAAGCCTCACTTTCGTTGACCTTCTGCCCGTTACTCTCCACAAAACCTTCATCCGCTTGAATGAGGTCGAGAATGAGACGGAGCAAGGTGGTTTTACCAGCACCATTATTCCCCACAAGCCCGATGAGTTCACCCTTTTCTATATGCAAGTTGTCAATATCGAGCACAACATTACCATTATATATCTTCTTCAGTTTTTGTATTCTTATATCCATTTTTTCTCTGTATTACCTGTATTTTATTATATATCATCTAAAAGAGCAAGAGAATTCTTCACTCTTCGTTCTTCACTCTTCACTTACCCTATGTTTCCATAAACATCTCCATGCGCTTATACCTATTCTTATAGAACAGGGCAGCAACCTTGCCGATAAACCATTTGTGGACAAGCACCGCCATCAGTGCCAAGGCAATACAAGAAACACACCATATCGTCTCACCGAAGAGATAATAGATGCCTGCCACAGCACCCAGCGGCACCAAGAAGGCGATGCCAAAAAGATTGATTTTCATGTTCGCCCCTTGCATACTAAACATCGAGGCACTGAATATCTCCAAGCGAGAGGAGAACAGACAGGTCGGCAGGTTGAAGAGATTGATAAACACCGCTAGACAGAAACCTGCGACCAGCACCTGAGAACCTATCCCCACATTCATGAAAAGGAACGGAAGGGTCAGCAACATCGCCGCCCCACTCACCATCACATTGAAATAGAAACAATTCTGGAGCATCTGCTTGATTTGCACAGGCTTCGTCATCAACCCTTGGAAGAAGTTTGCCTCGATGCCAAACGTCCATTGGGATAGCACCACCGATGGCAAGAGTATCGCTCCCACAACATAAACCATGATGGTGGCAGTCTTTCCCCCAAAATCATGGGAAGCCTCGGAAGGCAAGAATGCGAACATATAGGCATCAAAGAGAAAGACGGCAGAAATCAAGAGGACCATATTGCGAATACGCTTCGCCCTCAACGTTCCAATATATTGCAAACTAAAGAGACTGATGTGGCTAAAGCCACGGAACTTAGAAACCTTGCGCTTCTGCTCATTATATATCTTCAGTTGATAGAGGTAGAACACAAGACCTGCCAAGACCAAGACCGCCAGCACGAACAGTCCAACCCATGCCAACACATCCGAAAACAAGGACGCTAGACTCAAATAGCCTATCAAGACGACAAACATACCTATCCACCCCAGAACCAATGGCCACTTGAGCATCACCTCCGTCGCCTTGCGATAGCAAGTGACATAGATTCCATCAATATAAGACAGAGAAAGCAATAGAAAGAAACTCACAACTACTTGCCACAAGGGAAGCAAATAGATGAATACGGGAAGTGCCAAAACAGGCAAGACATAATTCCAAAAGCTCACCAGATTGGTGGTCAAAAGGAAACGATTCCATATTTTCTCAGGAATTGGACGAGATTTCACATAGTCATCCATCGCTGTAATGTCACGTTTCATGACCATTTTCATGAAGATGTCGGGAACAAGCATACCGACGGCAATGCCTGCGCCTAACGTTGCTGGCAAGTTATCGCCGTCCAAGATTTCCCCACTCTGAGTAAAACCATGGAAAAAGCTCACGCCTACTACCACATACAGAAATATGAGATAGCACGCCACTACTGCATCACGTTTTCGGAAGTTACGACGCTGTTGCAACCACCACAATCTAATCAGTAATTTCAACATAAGTTATGATGTTATTTGGTTACTGGGTGCAAAATTACACAAAAACATTCATATTTACAAAAAAAACAGCATCTTCATCACGAAGATGCTGTTTGTCCAAACTAACATGAACTCATTGTATCAACTATTCGTCAAAATAAATAAAACCTAAAGTCTATTTTACCAATAATATATTGTCATTCTCATCATAGAAGAGAGGGGCAACCTTCACACTGCGAAGCCAGGTTGTATCATTCGATGGCACACAGTCATGATGGAAAAGATACCATTGTCCCTTATATTCTACGATACTATGGTGGGTCGTCCATCCCACCACCGGCTCCAAGATGACACCTTTGTAGGTGAAAGGACCATATGGATTGTCACCTACCGCATAACAGAGAAGATGGGTATCACCCGTAGAGTAACTGAAATAATACTTACCCTTGTACTTGTGCATCCAACTAGCCTCGAAGAAGCGGTGTGGGTCATCAGCTGGCAGTACTTTTCCTTCTTCGTCAACGATGACAACAGGCTTTGGCATCTCGGCAAACTGCTGCACATCATCGGTCATCATGGCGACACGAGATGGCAGTGGGTCTTCCTTGCCTTCAGGAAGATGCTCATTCTTGAGTGCCTTGTTGTCCTTGTACCACTGGAGTTGACCACCCCAGATACCACCAAAATAACAATATATCTTACCATCATCATCCTTGAACACGCAAGGGTCGATGCTGTAAGACTTGCGGATAGGGTCGGCGTTAGGAACAAATGGACCTTCTGGCTTATCTGCCACAGCCACACCTAGGTGGAACACGCCATTGTAATCCTTTGCCGAGAAGATGAGATAGTACTTACCATCTTTCTCCACCACATCGTTATCCCACATCTGCTTCTCTGCCCATGGCACATCCTTCACATCAAGAATCACGCCGTGGTCGGTCACATCGCCATTCATCACGTCATCCATCGAGAGCACATGATAGTCCTTCATCTGGAAGTGACCACCATCATCGTCGAAACTCTCACCACTATCCCAGTCATGGGATGGATAGACATACAAGCGACCGTTAAACACATTGGCAGATGGGTCTGCCATATAATCCTTTGGGAACAAATATCTTGCTTTCATTATTATTTAAAATTTTATTTTGCTTTTGCCCTTTCAGGGCGTTCTTCTTTTCTCAACATCTACCCAGGGCGTTGCCCTGGGCTTGGAGCTTTTGCCCTTTCAGGGCGATTTCGATCTACTATCCTAATAATATTCTATTTCGATCTACTATTCTATCATAGAGCTACAATAGGACTACAATAGAACATTACTTATCAACTATTCGAATAACTTCACGATTTCTTTCGCCACAGGCTTCACCTCATTATTGCGGTCGATAAGCAATGGATAATTGGTTCTGCCGGGGATTGGCCAACCATTGAGCCAAGAGTGATCATCGTTGACACCCCAGAAGGTGACACGGCTGATGACATCCTTGTGACGCTCGATAATCTTGAAGAGGTCGAGGTAACGCTGGTTGAAGAGCTTCTGCGCTTTTTTGTCAAGACCCTTCTCGTAGGGATTGTACTTCTTCATCAACTCAAACTTCTGGCTAATCTCTGCACCACTGAATCCTTCAGGATTAGGAAGCATATTCACATCAAGCTCGGTCATCATCACCTTCACGCCCTCGGCAGCAAAAGCCTCGATACTCTTCTCATACTCGGCATAGTCAGGATAATTGTAGCCATTGTGACTCTGCATACCGATGGCATCAATTCTGAGTCCCTTTGCTTTCAGATGACGAAGAAGCTTGCAATAAGCCTCACGCTTAGCGGGCTTTGCCATGGAGTAATCATTGATGTAAAGTTCCACATTCGGGTCTGCCTCATGGGCAAACTGGAAAGCCAAGTCGATGTACTCGGGACCAATAATCTTATAATAAGGTGACTGACGATAGCTACCATCATCCTCGATAGCCTCATTCACGACATCCCAGCCCTTTACTCTACCTTTGTAATGAGTCACCACCGTCATAATGTGGTTGTACATACGTCCGATAAGTACCTCACGACTTACCAAGTTGCCCTTTTCATCGGTAAACATCCACTTAGGTGGTTGTGAGTGCCATACCAAGCAATGCCCTATCAAGGTCTTGCCGTTCTTCTCAGCCCAATCTGCCAGTTTGTCACCATCGGTGAAATCAAAGCGATTCACCTCAGGATGATTCACCTCGCCCTTCATACAGTTTTCTGCCACCACTTGATTGAACTGCGTCTTCACCAGAGCCTCAGCAGCAGGGTCACTACCATCTGCCAATTGGGTGTTGACAGCAGCACCTACCAAGAAATACTTGCCCATGGCTTCCTGAAAGGTCGGAACCTGCGCTTGCTGATTCGCCTTTTGAGCAAAAGCACAACCAACCAGCAACAAGCCCATAGCTAACGTTGTTATCTTTTTCATTCTTTTCCTTTATAATTAATGATGTTCCTAATATCAAAAATACTTACAATTTATATTCCTAGACAGGAGTACAATCCCCCTTAGTAAAAACAGTTTCCATAGACCACTTTGATTTTTACCTGCGCAGGAAAAAATTTCTTCTTGCCCAGGGAGAAATTTTTCTCTGCCCTAGAAGCCGTTCTTCCCTGCCCTAGCATTTCATGCCTAAGCCAAAGGGAATTTACGAAAAATCATTACATCTGCCATCAACTTTCCTGATGGCGTGCCTCTATCTTCTGGTTGATGTCATCGATGACCTCATCTGTAAGCTCATACTTTGAGATAATGAAGATGGCGAGCAACAACAAGGCTGCAGGGATGACACATACCAACCACAAGATACCTTCCTGTGCAAAAGGTGTCTGCTCCACGGTCTTTGGATTGTACGCCACATAAGCCAAGATGGCAGGAGCCACCACACTACCCAAGGTCATGCCCGCCTTGAAGAAGATACCCGTCAAGGCATTCACGATACCAGCAATTCGCTTGCCACTCTTATATTCTCCATAGGAGATGACCTCAGGGACCAACGCCCACATATAGCCCGTTGCCACGATGACACCGGTTGATTTCACGAACTGGGCGATATAGACAAGTGTCATGCTGGGTTCATCCATCTTAGCCACGACATACAGGAACGCCATACCCAAGATGGCGATGCCTAAAAATACATAGAACATATTCTTCTTGCCGATGGCTCTCTTAATCATAGGCACCAAAGGCATGAAGATGAAGGAAGGTGCCGAACCCAAGCCCATAAAGATGGAGAGTTGTTCGGAAGTTCCGTGCATATTGCTGTTCATAAAATAAGCTCCTGCCGCATTGCCGATGGACATCATGGCGAAGGCGGTGATGAAGAAGAATGCGATGATTCGCAATGGACGGTTATGGAAGAACTCCATCCAAAGGTCACTGATTTTAACATTGGCACTTTCCTCGGCATTCATCACGACACGCTCCTTGCATTGGGAAAAACAGAAAAGCAGCAACACCAAACCCACCAAGGCATAAATGGTCATGGTAGTGAACCAAGCCGCAGGGTCTTTTGGAAGACCCTCTGCTTTTTGATCCGTAAAGTATGCGATAAGCAAAGGAAGTCCAGAGCCTACCGCCAAACCACCACAGTTGGCCATAAACATACGAACGGACGTCAAAACCGTGATTTCATCGGTGTCACGAGTCAAGGAAGAGTTCAAGGCACCATAGGGTACATTGATGAATGTATAGAGCAGCGTCATGGCTATATAAGTAATGTATGCATAGAGCAAAGACGGCGCAAAGCCATTCCAAAAGCACAGGATGGCAAATCCCGAAAGTGGAATTCCCACAAAGACGAGATAAGAGCGATACTTGCCCAACTTAGGGTTGTGCTTGTCAATGAGAGCACCTACAATAGGGTCCCAAATCACGTTTGCGATGTTTCCCACCGTAAACATGACGGATACATCGACCGCATCAAGACCATAAATGTCGGTGTAGAAGAACAACAAGTACATACATGTTGTCTGGAAAATGAGGTTCTGCGCCAAGTCACCAGAACCAAATCCGATGCGCTGCAGCCAACTTAGTTTGTAGAATCCCTTGGATTCCTGTGAAACCTGTTCCATATTATTTATATTTTAATTTTTCAATACATTTACTTTCCAATGCTAAAATTCAACGATGCAAATTTACTAAAACCTAAGAAAAGCCACAAGTTGAGCGGTCACGATAACATTTCTAATTGTTTCATGACAACATTTTCACCTCACATTTCACAAGAAACAAAAGAAAACGATACATAAAAACAAGTTAAGATTTGTATCTTTCATTCTTTTTTGTTACTTTTGCAGCATAAAACCTAATTTTCAAAAAAATAATAAGCAATAAGATGAAACCAACTAGACAAATACTATCTTTAGTAATTTGTGTCCTTCTGTCACTCTTCGTATGGGCAGACGGAGGTGAGTTATATACATCCGGCAAGCTGCCCAGCTCGCTCATCAACTGTATAGCACAAGACAAATATGGGTATATTTGGGTTGGTACGGAATATGGTCTCAGCAAGTTTGACGGCTATCGTTTCACCAATTACCTACATGACGAGAAAGACACTACCACCATCACAGACAACATCATCACCGACATTCTCGTTGACAAGAAAGGCAACCTTTGGATTGGCTGTGCCAAGGGAGTCATGCGCTACAACTACGAAAGCAATGACTTCAAGCGTTACCATTTACCTGACGGAAGGAAGCCTCGTGTATATTCCATGATAGAAAACCATCGAGGCGACATTTTGTTGGGCACGGCAGGCTATGGTCTCTACTCCATCAAGAATGGCAAACATTCCATTACCCCTGAGCGCCAATATGCAGAAAGAGACTCCGATGTTTTCTTCACCCACATCTATGAAGACCAGCATCACTATCTTTGGCAGAGTAGCCATCTATCCACTTTCTCTCGTTTCATCGAGAAAAGCGGGCGAATCTTACGCAAAGACTTCAAGTCACCCTACGGTGCTCCCGTCTCATTCATCCAGCATCGTTCCAAGGCCATGCTAATCGTCTGCATGTATGGCATCCTTTATTATGACTACACGACAGGACGGATTGCCGACGCAGGATATGACTTCGGTGAATTCAAGAACAGTGTAACCATCAACAAGGCGACTTTCGACCACGAAGGCAATCTCTACATCAGCACTTCCGAGCACGGAGCCTTGTTCATCAAAAAAGGTACCAACCGACTGATGCAGCTCGAAAACAGCAATCGCTACTTCAATTTGGAGACCGCTTTTGTCAACGACATCATTGAGGACAAGGACAACAATCTCTGGATAGGCTGTTACAAGAAAGGACTTTACTTGCTCAACCAACGCCAAGAAGCTTTCAACTCCTGGAGTTTCTCGACACAAAACTATGCCATCGGCAGTTGCGTTTCCTCCATAGCCCCAGGAGACAATGGTGAAACCTGGTGTACCGTACAAAACAGCGGTGTCTATTGCTTCGACTCGACAGGCAAGATCATCGCCCATCCGCAATCGCCTGCAGGTACTTGCATCATTTATAAAGATCGCAACGGAGCTTACTGGATAAGCAACGGAAACGCTCTCTATAGCTACAACCCACATACTGGCACTTACACCGAGAAGCTTACGTTTACCAGTGCAGGTATCTACTGCATGGCAGATGACAACCAAGGGAACCTATATATTTCGGTATATAGCAAAGGGCTATATATATATAATGTGGAAAGCGGTAAGGTCAAGGTTCTGAGTATGCGACAAAAAAGCAACATGGGGCATCTCTGCAACGACTGGGTACGAAGCATGAAACTAGACCGCACTGGACATCTATGGATAGGTACCTCCAACGGCGTATCTTGCCTGAACACCCAAAACATGAGCTTGAAAGATTACGGCTTACAAATCGTCCTCAAAAACCACCAAGTCAACGCCATCTGCGAAGGAAAGGATGGAGAAATCATCATGGGAACAGAAGAGGGAGTCTATCTATTTGATAAGAATACTTGTCAAGCCAAACCTTTCCCTCATGCAGAGAGTCTGAAGGGAAAACAGATAAACAGCATCATCAATGACCACAAGGGTGACTACTGGATGAGCACGACGCAAGGAATTTGGCAATACGACTCCAAAAAGCGCCAATTCATCGGGCATATCAATGGAAATGGACTTACCACCAAAGAGTATGTCCTTGGCTCTTCCATGCATACAGACGATGACAGAATTGCGTTTGGCACCAGCGATGGAATCACGGTTTTTTACCCCGAAATCGTCAAAACCAACAAGATGGTGCTAGGAAATGTATATCTCACCAATATGATCGTAGATGGCAAGACCATCAACTGTCTGAGAGATCATTTCTCCATTCCTTACACCCAAAACACCTTCACGCTGGAGTTTTCTCTGTTGAACTACAAGAACACCGACAACATCAGCTACCAATACCGCATCAATGGAGGTAAATGGAATGCCACCAACGAAGGTGTAAACGCCATACCTTTCAACAAATTGGTACCAGGCAAATACCTCATCGAGGTGAGAGCCGCCAGCAATGGCAGCCATTCCGACAAGATAACCACCCTCACCATCATTGTCAAAGACCCATGGTATGCCACCACATTGGCATATATCACATACACCCTCATCCTCCTAAGTTTGGTGGCATACATTATATATACTTACGAACGCAGACGGAAAGCCGACCTTGACGAGACCAAGATGAAGTTCCTCATCAACGCCACCCACGACATCCGCTCACCACTGACCCTCATCATGGGACCACTCAACAAGCTCAAAGAGAGGCTCACCGACAGCGAGAGCAAACAAGACTTGGATACCATCGACCGTAACGCCCAACGCTTGCTGCTCTTGGTCAACCAGATACTAGACGAGCGTAAGATCGACAAAAACCAGATGAAACTGCATTGCCAATCCACCCATTTGCAAGAATTCATCAAGGGCATCACTTCTTTATACACCTTCAATGCCAAAGAACGAGGCATTACCATATCACTCAAAGAAGAGGACAGCTTGGAGGGAAAGCCATTGCAAGTATGGATAGACCGCATCAATTTCGACAAGGTCATCAGCAATCTACTCTCCAATGCCCTGAAATATACGTTTGATGGAGGCAACATACTCATCACCATAGGAAAAGACGAATCACATGCCATCATCAAAGTGATGGACACCGGCATCGGCTTCAAGGAAGAGAAGACCGACCGTCTATTCGAACGATTCTACCAAGGCAAGAACAGCAGCGACCTCCATATCGAGGGTACGGGCATCGGCCTGAACCTCAGTCGTGCCATCACACAAATGCACGGTGGAACCATCAAGGCTTACAACCGAATGGATGGTGTCAAGGGAGCTTGTCTGGAAGTAGTGATTCCACTCGGCAAAGCGCATCTTAAGCCAGAGGAAATTCTCGAAGAAGAGCGTCAAGCCAAGACAGAAGAAGGTGGAAAGAAGAAACAAGCCAGCAAGAACTTCAACATTCTCTTGGTGGATGACGATGCAGAGATTGCCCAATACATCCAAGCCGAGCTGAGTGAATGGTACCGTTTCGGCTATGCACCTAATGGCAAGGAAGGGCTCAAGACGCTGCTGACAGGAAAATACGACCTCGTCATCAGCGACGTGATGATGCCTGAAATGGATGGCATCACCATGCTCAAGAACATCAAGACCAATTCCAACATCAGTGACATTCCTGTCATATTGCTTACCTCCAAGAGCGAAGTAGAATTCAGACTGGAAGGACTGAAGAAAGGTGCCGATGCCTTCCTCGCCAAACCTTTCAACATGGAAGAGCTGCACATTCTCATCGACAATCTCGTCGATAATGTCAGAAGAATCCGAGGAAAATACACGGGAGCCCAAGGACAAAAAGAGAAAATCGAGAAGATCGAGGTGAAAGGCAACAACGATGCCTTGATGGATCGCATCATGAAATGTATCAACGCCAACCTCACCGACCCTGATTTCAACGTAGAAAAACTGACCGAGGAAGCAGGCATCAGCCGCGCCCAACTTCATCGCAAGATGAAAGAGATTGCAGGTGTTTCGACCGGTGAATTCATTAGAAATCTACGATTGGAGCAAGCAGCACGCCTCATTGAGGAAGACAAAATCAACATCACACAAGTGGCTTACTCGGTGGGATTCAACAACCAGACTCACTTCTCGACTATCTTCAAAAAGCACTTTGGCATGTCACCTTCCGAATATGCTGAAACAAAAAGAAATGAGAAATAAGCAGTTGCATATATATAATAAGGTATTTTTTCGTAATTTTGCAGCAGAGTTATGAACCATTAGCAATCACATCATAAACAATCTGGAAATATGAAGAAATACCTTATTCTATTATTGACTGTCTTAACAGCTATCCCGAGTTTCGTTCAAGGACAGACTATCAGAGAAAGCCTGGGGTTCAACTTGTGGCTCGGCAAGGTTTTAGCCAACTCTTGCCAGGTCACTTCCCAAATACCCAGCGACCCAACATCCCAAATAGCCCAAAAAGAATTGGAAGAGCATTGGAATGGCAAGACTGTCAATCTCAAGATTGACAAAAGCCTCAACCTCGGCGAAGGCTTCCACCTCTACGCCCAGCCTGCATCCCAAGGAGATAACAGTCCATATAAAGCGACCATCACGGCAAGCAATCCTATCGGCTTGCTCTACGGTGCGTTCGAATTAATTCGACTGCAAAACACGGATGCTTACTCTTCAGGAAGCGAAGGCCAACGACATGTGGGCAAAACTATCGATAAGACCGAGAAGCCACAAGTGGGCTTACGCATCCTCAACCATTGGGATAATCTCGATGGAAGCATCGAACGAGGGTATGCAGGGAAAAGTATTTGGAAATGGGAGGACATCACTATCGGCAAGAAAAACAAGGATAAAAAGCATATCATCGGAATAACAAGAGACCTTTCCGATCGTCTCATAACCTATGCCCGTGCCAATGCCTCAATAGGCATCAATGGAACCGTTCTCAACAACGTGAACGCCTCGCCCAAGATGATGACCACTGAATATCTTAACAAGGTGAAAGTCATCGCCGACATACTCCGTCCTTATGGCATTCGCGTCTATCTCAGCATCAACTTCGCATCGCCGATGGCTCTTGGCTATACCAAGACCGCAGACCCTCTCGACAAGAAGGTACAGCAATGGTGGCAAAAGAAAGCCAAGGAAATCTATGCAGCCATCCCTGATTTCGGCGGTTTCCTTGTCAAAGCCAATTCCGAGGGACAGCCCGGGCCTGGCGACTATCACCGTACTCATGCAGAAGGAGCCAATATGCTTGCCGATGCCGTGAAGCCATACGGTGGCATCGTGATGTGGAGAAGTTTTGTTTATGGAGCCAACCACAAGGGAGAAGACCGAGTAAAACAGGCTGTCAGCGAGTTCAAGGACTTGGATGGAAAATTCCATGACAATGTCATCTTGCAATCCAAGAATGGTCCTCTCGACTTCCAACCTCGTGAGCCATACGCACCTATCTTCGACAATATCCATCAGACCCCACAGATGGCAGAACTGCAGATTACCCAGGAATACCTCGGTCAGTCCAAGCATCTCACCTATCTTGCACCGATGTGGAAAGAGTTCTTCGGCTTTGTCAATCCAGGCAAGTTGAAAGGAATAGCAGGTGTAGCCAACATAGGAGACGATACCAACTGGTGCGGTCATCCTTTCTCACAAGCCAATTGGTACGCTTTCGGCCGTTTGGCGTGGAATTCCGCGATTTCATCGGAGAAAATAGCCCACGAATGGCTCGTCCAGACCTACGGATGCAAAGACGAGAAGTTCACTAAACCTGTAGAAATGATGATGATGACCTCTCGAGAAGCCTGTGTCAACTACATGATGCCGCTAGGATTGCACCACATCTTCAAGTTCGACCACCACTATGGACCAGAGCCGGGTGGTTTCAAGGCAGAATATCCTATAGAATGGTGCCCTGTCTATTACCATAAGGCAGATGCCAATGGCGTAGGCTTCGACCGCTCCTCCAAGGGCACCAATGCCGTAGGTCAGTATCCAGAACCATACCGCAGTCTCTACGACAACATCGAGACTTGTCCAGAGGAATATCTCCTTTGGTTCCATCATGTGCCTTGGGATTACAAGATGAAATCGGGAAGCACACTTTGGCAAGAACTCTGCATGAGATACAACATGGGCGTTTCCATGGTGGAAACCTATAGAGACTTCTGGCACACCAGCACCAAGAAATATATGAAAGAGCACGAACAAGAGTGGCAAATGACCGACTCTCTCCTCAACGTCCAGCTCGACAATGCCAAGGAATGGAGAGACGTATGTCTCAAATACTTTCAGACATTCTCCAAGATGGACATCAAATAAAAATGTGTCTCACCACATAAAACCACCAAGAAAAAGCTTATGTTTATGATGAAACAAGGGAAAAGGTACATTTCATACTCTTTCCCTTGTTTTTTATGTATATTATGTTGTCAGATTCGTCTCTGATGCAACATTTTCTAAGAAATGAGACAAACAAAAACACCGATGACACATTATTTTAAGGATGATATTGTTTATTTGCCTATCTTTGCAGCAGAAATTTGAAAATAAACCAATCAATTAAAAACCAATTAATCATGAAACATGCAAGCAATGCTGTGAAGGCTCTTGCATTGTCTTTTGCGTTATCATTAGCTCCTATGGGCGCAATGGCACAAGGCAATTCTGTCAAGGGTACTGTAGTTGGCGATGACGGACCAGTCATCGGAGCTACCATTCGTGTGAAGGGTTCGCCTAACGTGGCTGCTGTTACCGACCTCGACGGTAACTTCACCATCAATGCCCCGAAAGGCGCAACCCTGCAAATCTCTTATCTTGGGTATAAGAACAAAGAAGTAAAAGTTGGTGGAAAGCATCTTGACATTACTTTATTGCAAGATGCAGAATTACTCAACGAGGTTGTCGTTGTAGGTTACGGTCAGATGAAACGTGCCGACTTGACTGGCTCCGTTGCATCCGTAGGCGAGAAAGCCATCGAGAAATCTGTATCCACATCTATCGACCAGGTACTCCAGGGCCGTGCTGCCGGTGTGCAAATCCAGGCCAACACCGGTACCCCAGGTGGTAGTAACACGATTCGCATCCGTGGTACGAACTCACTCAACGCCACCTCACAGCCTATCTTCGTCATCGATGGTGTCATCATCGACTCATCAGGCAGCGACGATGGTAACTCCAACCCTCTTTCCCTCATCAACCCATCGGATATCGTAAGCATGGACATCTTGAAGGATGCCTCCGCTACCGCTATCTACGGTTCTCGTGCATCCAATGGTGTCATCATGATTACCACCAAGCGTGGTCAGAGCGGCGAGGCCAACATCACATACGACGGTTATGTAGGTTGGCAGGCAATGCCAGGCAAGCTCGACGTGATGAACCTTCAGGAATATGCCACACATTATAAAGACATCAGCGATGCCAACATCAAGCCAGCTTCCAGCCTTTGGGTTCGTGGCGACTTGATGGGCGAAGGTACCGACTGGCAGGACGAGCTGTACCGCAAGGCACTCATGACCAGCCACAACGTAAGCATGAGCGGTGGCAACAAGGACATCACCTATGCCATCAGCGCTGGTTATCTCGACCAGAACGGTATCGCCATCGGTTCAGGATTCAAGCGTCAGACTCTCCGTGGTAACATCGACGCTCAAATCAAGAAATGGCTCAAGGGTGGCATCAACTTCTCGCTCGCCGACAGCAAGCAGCAGACATCTTCCACCTATAATATTATTATGACGGCGCTGACTTCCCAGCCATCCGTTGCCGTTCGCAATACTGAGGGTGGATACGATGGACCAGACGACCAGTGGATGCCAGACAACCCAGTGGCTCTTGCTGAGATTACCGACAATCACAACAAGAAGACCAACTTCCGTGTCAACACTTATTTGGAGGCTACCCTCATGAAGGGCTTGACCTTCAAGACTGAGCTTTCGGCTGATTACAACTTCAACAATTACTATTATTATCAGCCAGATTACCAGTTTGGTGTCAAGACCAACGATGTTCGCACAGGTCGCTGGACCAAGACCAACTCTAAGTATTGGTCATGGCGTAACATCTTGACCTACACCAACACCTTTGGCAAGCACAATATGAACGTGATGGTAGGTCAGGAAATGAGCCACAACCACTGGGAGACCCAGGTTGGCAGCACCACAGGTTATCTTTCTAACAGCGCCACCGACATCTCGGCAGGTAGCTATGCAGACAGCCGTGCCACAGGTTATCAGAACAACAATGCCTTGTTCTCCTACTTCGGTCGTGCCTTCTATAGCTTCGACGATCGCTATCTCGTGACAGCCACCATCCGCCGAGATGGTAGTTCGAAGTTTGCCGAAGGTCATCGCTGGGGTTGGTTCCCATCAGCAGCCTTGGCTTGGCGTGCCAGCAATGAGGCTTTCTTGAAGGACAACAAGGTCATCAGCAACTTGAAGTTCCGCCTCGGTTGGGGTGCCACAGGTAACCAGAACGTAGAGGACTGGGCTTACACCGCCCTTCTCGCTACCTATACCACTCCTTGGGGTGTGGGTGTATTGAATGCCAACAACGCCAACCCTAACTTGAAGTGGGAGACCACCTACTCTACCAACGTGGGTATCGACCTCAGCCTCTTCAATGGACGCATCGAATTTGTTGCCGACTGGTACTATAAGAAGACCAAGGACTTGCTCTTGAAGCTCGACCTTCCTGCCTTCTTGGGAGCAGGTGCAGGCTCAGGCTATGGTGTAGCCAGCAACCCATGGGGTAACATCGGTAGCTTGCGCAACACAGGTGTCGAGTTCACCTTGAACACCGACAACATTGAGAGCAAGGGATTCTCTTGGCGAACCAATGCCGTACTCTCTCTGAACCGCAACAAGGTGGTTTCTCTCGATACCGCAACAGGTACCTTGCCAAAGACCCTCCAGATTGGTTCTGAGACAGCCACCGTTACCAATACAGTGGTAGGTCAGCCTATCGGACAATTCTGGGGCTACAAGGTTATCGGTCGTTTCGACAAGCCTGAGGACTTCTACTATAAAGATAAGGACGGAAACGTGAAACAAGTAGCGATCCCAGAGGGAAGCAAGATTGCACAGAGCGGAACATGGATCGGCGACTATATCTTCGAAGATATCAATGGCGATGGTGTCATCAACAACGATGACCAGACCTTCATCGGCAACCCTGAGCCTAAGTTCACATGGGGCCTCGGAAATACTTTCTCTTACAAGGGCTTCGACTTGACCATCCAGTTCAGTGGTTCCTACGGCAACAAGGTACTCAACTATGGTCGCCGCAGTTTGGAAGTTTCCGGTTCTACCTCCAACTTGTTGAGAACCGTTCTCGACTACGCACGAGTAGAAAAGATTGACCCAGACGGACCAGACGATTACCGCAACTATCACGTGACGAATCCAGAGACCATCCAGCCTCGCCTCTACACCGCCAGCGGAAGCAATGCCAACGCCCGTGTAAGCGATGCATACGTGGAAGATGGCTCTTACATCCGTTTGCAGAACATCTCTCTTTCTTATACCTTGCCACGTACCTGGCTCAAGCACATCTACCTGACCAACGTGAAGGTATATTGCAACCTCCAGAACGTACATACCTGGAGCAAGTACAAGGGATATGATCCTGAGGTAGGTAGTCTTTGGGGCAATGCACTGATGAATGGCATCGACTATGGTCGTTATCCATCACCACGCATCTACACCTTCGGCTTGAACGTAACATTCTAATGACAAGAAAGGAGACTAACAGTATGAAAAAGATATTATTATATACAGCAGCTTTGGCAGGAATCCTTTCGTTCAGCAGTTGTGCGGAAGACTTCCTCAACCAGAAGAACTCTTATCAGTTGGGACCTGACAACTACTTCGACTCTGACGAGGCAGTAGAGACAGCCACTTACCCACTCTACAACTATGTGTGGTACGACTTCAACGATAAGTTCTATTATGGTATGGGTGACGGACGTGCCAACAACATCACGGCACAGTGGTCAGACTACATCTATCCTTACACCAACTTCACCGAGACTTCGCTCTCACAGGGCTTGACACAGGCATGGGGTTCCTTGTACTCTGTCGTATCACAGAGCAACAATACCATCAACAACATCCAGACCAAGAGCCGTTCAGGAGTCAGTGAGACAGCCAAGATACAAGGCATCGCCGAGGCTCGTTTCATGCGTGGCTTGGCTTACTGGTACATCGGCACGCTCTGGGGATGCGGCATCATCTACGAGAATACTTCCGACATGGTCAACAACTATGTGGTACCTGCGCAGCCTCGTGAGGATGTCATCGAGTTCGCCATCCGTGACATGGAATATGCAGCCAAGCATCTCCCTGCCACACAAGGACAGGCTGGTCGTGTCAACAAATATACCGCATACGGTATGTTGAGCCGTCTCTACCTCTCCATGGCAGGCTTGACCACCAGCGGAGCTTACGACGGCACCAACGTGGCAACCGACTTCAATCGTGGCACTCGCAACGAGTATTACCTCGACTTGGCCAAGAAGGCTGCCCTCAAGGTCATCAAGGAAAGCAACTACAAGTTGGTTGACACTTACGCAGACCTCTGGAGCTACAGCAACATCAACAACAACTCCGAGGCGATGTTCCAATTCCAGTTCATCAAGGGTGACGGCGCAGGTGGCGCAGGTCAGAGCATGACCCGATTCTTGGCATGGAGCACCATGGTGGGCGACACCAACGCTTGGGGTGGAGCTACCGTTTGCTCATACGACCTTTGGAATGAGTTCTCCAACTATACCGACGAGAACCTTGGAGAGAAAGGCGTCGTTGATACCCAGCGCCGTCACAGCTCCATCGCTTTCTATGGCGAGGCATATCCAGAGTTGAGCGCAGACCCATCCGACCCATACATCTACGGCAAGACCGAGAGCGCAAGCACCAACGGTGCCAACATCAAGAAATATGTGATAGGAACCAAGAAGGTGAATGGCTTCAGCGTACCAAACAACTCTGGTATCAACACCTACATGCTTCGCCTTGCCGAGGTTTATCTCAACTATGCCGAGGCAGTGCTTGGCAACAACGAAAGTACATCAGACGCTGATGCCTTGAAGTATTTCAATGCCATCCGTAAGCGTGCCGGCATGCCTGAGAAGAGCAAGATTTCTTACGAGGATCTTCGTCATGAAAACAGAATGGAGTTTGCTTTCGAAGGCTTGTATTGGTACTATCTTGTACGCCGCGGCTACTACCAGCAGCAGGAAGTTGTCAACTATTGCAACAACCAGAACCGCAACGCCACTTATTTCGACAGCAGCAGCAATACCTACAAGTTGAGCAAGGACTACACAGCACCAGGCCCTGGTGTCGCAACCGCCACTGCCAAGAGTTTGATTTTGCCAATGGCTGATACCGACCAGGCCAAGAACCCTAACTTGAAGACGGATGCCAACGGCGACATCAAGACCGTGAAGTATGAGTTTGGTGAGCGTGAGGTCGATGAAGCTACACTTTTCGAGTAAGACATCGTTTTATCGAAGGAGAAACATAGTTTTAAGACTCACAAAACATATCATTAACAGATAAAAACCAATCAATCATGAAAAGATATATATATAATAAGGTGGAGAAAGCACT
Source organism: Candidatus Segatella albertsiae (assembly GCA_002451555.1). Taxonomy (GTDB): domain Bacteria; phylum Bacteroidota; class Bacteroidia; order Bacteroidales; family Bacteroidaceae; genus Prevotella; species Prevotella albertsiae. The sequence goes on along the minus strand of DKCU01000114.1, from coordinate 16,702 downwards.
CAAGGGATTAGTTCCCTTGATGTTGCTCGCCCTCGTTCCATCGCTCACAGCGTGCAGCGACGACGATGACAACAACCAATCCACCACCATGACCATCAACAAGATTTACTTGGAGACCACCGATGCCGAAGACGAGAACTACGACCGTGAGGTAGAGTTCGCACGTCTCGGTCAAACCCTCCGTATCGAAGGCTCGGGATTCTCTGGTCTGAAGAAAATCTATGTGAATGGTTACGAGACCTACTTCAACAATGCGTTGATGACGGACAACAACATCTGGCTCACCCTCAACAGCAAGACCCCAGTGGCTAAGGCAGACGAGAGCGTGCGTAACACCATCCGCTTCGTGAAGGACAACACGGAGACCACCTATCAGTTTACCATCCGTGCCGCTTCTCCAAGCATCTCAGGCATCGACAACACCTTGCCAATGGCAGGTGAGACGGTGAAGATAACAGGTGCCAACCTCGATGGAACCACCAAGATTACTCTTCCTGACGGAACAGAGGTAACCGATGGCATCGTCAACGACGAGGAAGATGGAGAATGGGTTACATTCACCATGCCTTCTGGCGTTGCAGCCACAAGTGGAAGCATCACCACCGAGGGAGCCAATGGTACAGCCATCTCCCCTGCTTACTTCAACAACAACGATTGCTACATCATCAACTTTGACGGCAAGGGAACACAAGGTGGTTGGAGCGCCACTTTCTCTGCCGACGATTTGGTAGATGACCCATTGAACTCTGGTCGTGGCAAGGTCGTTCAGATTATCCCAGAGAGCTATCTCGCCGACAATCCTGACGGAGTGAAGGCTGGCGTAGCAAGCATCAAGGGATTCTGGACAGCAGGCAATGACGACGCCGATGACGACTGGAACCGCATGACCAAGTTCATACCTGGCACAACCCCAATCGACTCAGTGGCTTTGCAGTTCGATGTATATTGCCCAGAAGAGTGGAGCGAAACAGGTCAGATAGAGATTACTCTCCAGAACAACCTCTCTAACTATGGTTATGGCTCTGGAGGTACTAAATACAACAAAGACTACCTGAACCAAGGATACGCATGGGTGCCATGGTTGAATCGTGAGACTGGCGAAGTCACACCTTTCACCACAGGCGAAAGATGGCAGACCATCACCATCCCGCTCTCAGAGATTGGTAGATACACCAACACTGAGCTGACCTGGACATTCCAGAATGTCATCGACGACAAGAATGGCGGTAGCTACAAGAACTTCGGTATCTTGTTCTGCAACCCAGACTTGAAGTGGGACACAAGCAAGGACAACGCAGACTTCCCTGCATCTACCTTCAACAAGAAGATTTACTTGGACAACTTCCGCATCGTGCCATACACAGCTGTAACCGTATCTGATTTTTAATCCCACAGATTACTAATACAGATAAAAGACGGAATCAGATTTATTAATCTTTTAAAAAGAAAGAAAGATGAAAATCACAAAGATAATGATACCAGTAGTAGCATCGGCGATGCTACTCACTGGTTGCGACGACCAACTCATGAAATGGGGTACCGACAAAGCCGGTGTCACCGCAGACGAGATTCCTCTCGCCGTGAAGGAAGCCATCGCCAACTACGACAACATCAAGGACTATGCAGCCCAACATACTCCTAATATGCTCATCGGTATCGGATGTGGTGCCGACATGTATATCAACAATGAGAATGGCGAGGGCGACTTGGCTAACGCCAACTACCAGCTCTTCACCCCAGGCAATGCGATGAAGAACGATGCCATCATGACCAATAGCGGTGGATTGAATTTCACAACTGTAGATAAGCTCATCGCTGCCCTCGATGGCAACATGAAACTCTATGGTCACAACTTCTTCTGGCATACCCAGCAGAACCAAAGTTACCTGAAGTCACTCATCGCCCCTACCCTCGTAGTGGAAAGCACGAGTGACATCAAGACCATCATCAAGAATGGTGATTTCGAGACGGGCACCAACAACGGTTGGAGCTCATGGGGCAACGACAGCAAGGCGGAAGTTTGCGCAGAGGCAGCCAAGGACGGAAGCTATGGTTTGAAGCTCGTCAATCCAAAGGATGGCTCCGATTACTACGTAGCCCAATGTTGCCAAGACCTTGACGGAGTATTGGAAGTGGGCAAGACCTACACCATCCGTTTCCAAGCCAAGTCTTCCGTAGCAGGAGAAGTGCTACAGTTTGCTGCGCAAAATAGCAAGGACTACTCTGGCGAAGGCTATCACTCCTTCACAATCGGAACTGATTGGACAACCTGTGAATATGATTACACTTGCACCAAGGAGAACATGAACCGCATCCTCCTCAACTTCGGTAAGGTAGCAGGTACTTTCTATATCGACAATGTAGAGTTCGGCATCAAGGAAGTAGATCCTATGGACAATGTGCTTGCTGGCGACTCTTACGATTTCGAGGGTGGCACCAAGGGCAACTGGGGTGCATGGGGATCTAACTGCGAATCAAGCGAAGCTGTAGAAGGCGCAGGCTACAAGGATAGCTACGGACTTGTATTGAAGAACAAGGGAGATGGCGATGCCTGGAACGCTCAGTGTGCTTACACTTTCGACGCACCATTACAAGCAGGCAAGAAATACATCATCCAATTCTATGCCAAGTCCTCCTCTGCCGCTGGCAAGATGCAGTTCCAATACCAAAATAGCTCTACATACGGTTCGCAAGGTGGTTATCACGACTTTGAGGTAGGTACAGACTGGGCTAAGTTTGAATACGAATTTACTCCGACTCCGGAAGACGCCAACCGCATTATCCTCAACTTTGGAAAAGTCGGCGCAACCTATTATCTCGACAACATCAAGTTCGGACTCGCCAAAGATCAAGGCAGTGAGGCAGGAGCCAAGAAGACCATCTTCCGCACTCGCCGTGCTCACACAAGAGCAGCCAGCAAGATGTACTATGTGCTGAAGACCGCCGAGGAAAAGCAAGCAGCCCTCGAAGGAGCGATGGAAGCTTGGGTTAGCGGTGTTGCCAACCACTTGAAGGAGAAGAACGTCACACCTTATGGCTACGATGTCATCAACGAACCTATCGCCGACGGCAGCAATGGTCGCCGTGGTATAGATGAAGGTGTATTCGGAGTGGATGAAGACAAGGCTCCAGAAGAATCCGTAGCTGACGGTTTGACTCTCAACTGGGGCGACAACCATTGGTACTGGGGCTACTACGTGCCAGACTATCCTGTGAAGGCATTCCAGTTGGCTCGCAGATACCTGCCAGCCGAGACCAAGCTCTTCGTCAACGACTACAACCTGGAGACTTCTCCTAAGAAACTCGCCGCCCTCATCGACTTCGTGAAGGACATCGACCAGAAGAATGGCACTCCTATCGTAGATGGTATCGGCACCCAGATGCACGTCACCCTCTCTTGCAGCGACGACGAGGCAAAGAACGCCACCAACATCGCAGCCTTGAAGGAACAGGTAGATGCCATGTTCCAGACGATGGCTGCCACTGGTAAGTTGGTACGTGTAACCGAGCTTGACATCTCGCTCAACACGGAAAATCCATCCAGCAACCAGTACAAGGCACAGAGCGACTGCTACCGCATGATCATGGAGAGCTACAAGGCGAATGTGCCAGAGGCTCAGCAGAGCGGTATCACCATCTGGAGCTTGTCTGACAACGAGGCTGAGCACGAATACTGGCTCAAGGGGCAGAAGCCTAACCTCTTCGACAAAGACTACAAGCGCAAGTGGGCTTACAAGGGCTTCTGCGATGGTATCGCTGGCGAAGACCTCGGCTTGAAGTATGGTGGTACAGACTACAAGGCTTACTACGAGAAGAGCAATGTTTCTTCATCGGTAGATAAGTAAAAATACCCTTCACCCTTCACCAATCCGCACGGAACGCCCATAAACACTGGGAGTGCGGAAGGTGAAGGGTGTTTTGTATCCCTTCATCTACCCTTCAGGTAAGAACAAAGAGAAAATCGAAAATGCCAAAACGATCCCTTGCATTAGGTCTCACCCCAGAGCAAGTTGCTGCTGGTACTCAGCTTAGTATAGAGGAGTAAAGAAACTTTTGTGAAAAATCAATAGAAGAACTATGTTTCTTCTACCATAAGCAAGTAACAGTTACTATATATAAAAAATGTGTACCCACTTGCGCTGCCCGATGATATTGGGACAGCACTGTTGGATATACCTTTTTTATGCGCATTATGGATTCGGATAATCTTGGTTGATACCTCTTGGCAAGAAATAGCCCTTGATGCTTTAGAGCACAAGATTGGAGCGTCTTGAATATAAAGACTCTTCCATAATCCTATCTTAAATGCGGTGCAAGTTCACCATTAGATGTCATGATTCCAGCCCTTATCAAAAATGCTATAGCTGCTTCTTTGCTTGCAGTAGCAGCTTTTGCTGCGGCTTCTAATCTTTCTTGTCTTTTGCCATCAAATAAATCCATATTACCTCCTTATTTTAAAGGTTCGACTTGTTTCGAGTGCAAAGTTACGCTTTTCTTTTGGAAGGAGCAAGAAATCCTAAGGAAATGTTTGAGAAGGGGACAAGATCTAAAGAAAAGCCCTTAGTATCTTGTAGCATTAAGAAAATATTTGTACTTTTGCACAAAAAGCAAAAACCCGGGGTCATCACCAGCATCGAATCATCTGGGAGAGGGCCTTACCGGGACTGCGCTGCAAAGATAATACAAAAAATGGAATATACCAAAGATTTTTTCGAAAAAGTTTTCTCGGCAGATAGAATGAGTAAATATTTTTCACTCTATCCCGAGGATGAAGGTAGAGCTGCTAAGCATTACCAATGCAATATTATGCTTTCAGAGGCGATGTATCCTTGTCTTTCTGTTTTTGAGGTTGAATTGCGAAACTCTGTAGCTCGCGAACTGAAAACTTTTGCTAATCGGGAGGATTGGTATGTTGTTTTTTCGACGATTCCAGATCTGATGGAACTGAACAAGTATATAAGCACTGCTAAAAGACAAATAGCAAGCAGAGGAGAGGAAATTACTGCTGCAAAGATTACGGCAGAATTGACATGGGGCTTTTGGACATCCCTTTTCAACAGAAATTATGAGCGCATACTTTGGAAAGATTTAAGGCGAGCTTTCCCTTTTGTGAAGAAAGCTAATCGGCAGAGAAAGGTCGTAGCAAGTTCCTTAAATAAGTTCCGTCGCTTGCGAAATAGAATAGACCATAATGAGGCTATTTGTTGGAATCTGAAGGAAGTGGAATTGATTCATGATGAAATGCTGAATGTTATGAGATGGATGAATAAGGACGTTCCTGTTTGGCTTTCTCAATTCGATAGGTTCTGCCACGTTTGTCAGGAAATACGAATAATTTTAAACTGGGATTAAAAGAAAAATTAGCATAAAGTTCTGTCTTTCCTGCTATAGCTGCATCCACAACCGATTTTGTCACCCCCATGAAATCCTATAATAAGATTGGAAAACGGTGCGACAAATCTTTCCGAAAAGATTTATCACACCGCTTTACCTTATATTTAATTTATATGAATCAAGAAGGGTTACTCACCTGCTTCTTCGCCTCCTTGATTGTCACCACCTTCTTGACTACCTTCGCCTTCCTCAGAATTCTTGATTGGGTAACCTTTAGTCCATACGAAAGTCCAGCCATTACATGGATAAAGATTTGCTCCATCCGCTAATAAGAGAGGAACAAATGTAAATGTACCATTCTCATTAGTAAAGCTACAATATGAAGCAAGATTGCCTTTGGTCACATAATAGAACTGATAGAGACTTGCGTCATCGTCAGCACAAAAATTAGTACCCGTCTCTACGTCATAGATACCATCTGCCATTGAAACATTACCTTGCTCATCCATAGTAAACTGAATATCTGCTTCACCAGGAAGTTTTTCCTCACCAGCCTGCTTAAATGCGGTAGTTAAAGGACAAGCAAATTTATAAAGATTGGTACCTTCTTTAGCTTTCATTACATCAACAACAGCTTCTAATCCGAAGAATACACCATCTGTAAAGTTAGCCTCTCCCACTTTTTCCCAAGTATAGTCACGCATAATGGTAAGTGAAAGGGTATCGTCACCATATACAGAAGACTTATCTGTAGGGATAGTGAACATCACATCTTCCGACTGACCCAACTCCAAATCGCAAGTAACAGGAACCTCAACGTCTTTCTGACCAGCCTTGAATGTCACCTGGGTAGGAGCGGTGAAGTTCTCATTGTCACACTTCAATTCGTAAGTTGCATCCTCAGAAGCATTGGTACGCCCCAAAGTAATAGAGAACGTCTGAGTATCTTCTGGCTTGAATGTCTTGGAAGAGAATGATGAGTACAAGTATGCACCATCCGAAAACTCACCGACATTGTAGTTGTCATCATCGTCAGAGCAAGAAGCGAATGACAAGCCTGCGATGGCAACGACAACCATCATGAAATATTTAAATATCTTATTCATAATTGTCTTTTTATTATTCTATGAAACTTTATTCATCAGCAACTGCTGTTGGGTGCTTGCCCACAGGGTTGTTCTGCTCGTCTGTGATAAACTTGTTGTGCTGCATCTCATTCTTAGGAATACGCCAGATCAAGCAATCATCCTTGGCAGGGATGTTATAGACCTCAGAAGCATCATAACCAGCACCACGACGGTCGAAGTCCTTGTTCAAGCGGATGAAATCGAACCATGTGATACCCTCACCATAGAACTCGATTCGACGCTGAATCAATGTGGCGTTCACCACACCATCAGTAGTTGTCGCTCTCAAAGAGTAGGAAGGATCACGGTACTCCCGGACGAATGCTTGCAAGGTTGCAGCACCCTTTGCAGGATCAGTCTGAGCCTCGCACTCAGCCTTGATCATGTACATTTCCTCGACACGAAGCAATGGAATATCAGAAGCATTGGTAGATGTACCAACCACACCCTTGTAAGGAGCGAACTTCACCTGAGTGTAAGCAGGAGCCTTCTTGCCTGTAACGTATGCCTGCTGTGCTTCCGTCAAGTTCTTTGAGATACCATTTTCGTCCAAGAACCAACCCTTACGAGCATCGGTAGGATTGATGTTGGTCTCATACAGTTTCTTATTGACGCGCTTCCAAGCACCAACGGTTGCATAACCATAGTTCAAAGAGCCCATGTGTGAAGGGAAGTTACAGATACCAGATGTTACAACACGGTCGGTCTCGCTAATCTTGATACCCCACAACCAGTTGTTGGCTGTGATATCCTCGAAACCAGGCTTGCTAGCCTCAGCTATAGAGAGAGGTTTCGCACCGCTGTTCTCAATCACGAAGTTAGCGTCAGCCAAAGCCTTCTCATACTCATGCATTACAAGATACACTCTTGCACGGATGGCACGAGCGGTATAGAGATCTACATAACGCTTGTCGGCACGCTTATAGTGGCTTTTTTCCAAGAGGTCAATAGCTGTGTTCAAGTCTGAAAGGATTTGCTCATAAGTCTTAGCCACTGTAGCACGTGGACATCCACCATCCTTGGCAACCGCATCCTTGTTTTCCTCGGTAATGATAGGCACACCGAGTGCAGTGTTAGGATCAACGTTGGCGTAAGTCTGCTGGTAGCATTGCACCAACTGGAAGTAATCGAAAGCACGAATGGCCAAAGCTTGAGCCAAATAACCTTGTGATGAAGCCTCTGTTGGCTCCATGCCGACTGTTGCGACAACATTGTTGGCAGCATAAATCTGGTTATACAATGTACACCAAATCATACGGTTGTCGCCATAGGTATAGTCGATGTTATCGTATGTCAAGGCATAGCCAAACCAGTTGTAACCCGTATTTTCCTCCACCATATCAATACCTCTTGAATCCAAGAGGAGCATGATGCTAGGATAGCCGATGTCACTGTGTACATCCTCGCCACGCACATTACCCATCACACTAAAGTCCGTAGTAACAGCGTTGACGCTCGCTTCAAGACGGCTAGGGTTTTTCTCTACTGTTTCCTCCTTCTCGTCTGTGGTAACCAAGTTACCCGATGGCTCCGTGTCAAGGCAAGAAGCCAAGAGCAAAGAAGCCGAAGCCATCATGAAATATTTTGAAATTTTCATAAAAGTCTATTTTTGATAAGTTCTTGATTCACATTAGAATGTTAACTTGATACCACCAGAGATGGTTCTACGTGCTGTGTACCAACTGCCAGATACGGCTGTCAGACTCATACGTGGGTCCATGCCCTTGCGTGCCGAGAACAATGCCACATTCTCGATGGAACCATAGACACGCAATCCCTGGATTCCGATGTGAGAAAGCACTGACTTAGGCAAGGTGTAGCCTAAAGTGATGTTATCTATAGAGAAGTAATCAGAACTTGTATAGAAACGATCTGAGTAACTTGTAGCGTACTTATCTGTGAAATCTACACGTGGAATGTTGCTTGATGTGTTGTCCTCAGACCATGCCTTCAAGACATCCTTGTGGAAATTATGACCAGCAGAGAAACTTGTACCACCTGTAGTCATCAAGTCTGAATAACCTTGGTCATAAACTCGACCACCCAATTGGAAACTTGTCTGGAGCGCAAAGTCAAAGCCCTTCCATGCGAAGGTCGTACCCAAGCCACCATATACCTTAGGAAGAATGTCGCCAGACTCCTTGCGGTTATACTCATAAGCGTTATCGTAGTCGGTAGTTGCCTCCTCGATATAGTTGCCATTGTCATCCAACACTGGAGTTGTGTCCTTGCCAGTCTTTGGATCCTTGTTCATCTTGACACCTAGGTAGAGAGCCTCACCATTCTCATTCACACCAAGATACTTTGGCATGTAGAAGTTATAGATGGACTCGCCTTCCTTATAGATACGGTTGCCACTGATGTACTGACCATTCTCATAATCAGAAGACAACTTGTGGATGCGGTTCTTGGTCCAAGTACCATTGAAGTTGACGCTCCACTGCATATCCTTATTCTTGATGATGTCGTAGTTGATTTCGAACTCGATACCATAGTTCTGCACGGTACCCATGTTGATAGGCATTTTAGAGTAACCGTTGATAAGAGCTACTTGCTTGAAGTCAAGAAGGTTGCTGGTGGCACGGAAGAAGAAATCCAAAGAACCATAGAGACGGCTCTTGAAGAAAGAGTAGTCTGCACCGAAGTCGAAGGCGTTGGTCTTCTCCCACTTCAAGTCGGCGTTACCCTTGTTCTTTAATGTACCATCAGAGAATACGCCATCCGTACCCGTCATCTTGAAGATGTCTTGGTATGCATACCAACCTGCGTATGGGTCGTCACCTGCTGTAGTAGCCAAGTTGTAGTTGTGGTTGTCGTTACCAGTCTGACCGAAAGAGGTTCTCAGTTTCAACTGATCCAAGGCCTCGAAGTCTTGCAACCAACTTTCCTTCTTCATGTTCCATCCCAAGCCGAAGTTGAAGAAGTTACCCCAACGATTGTTCTTGGCAAATGCAGATGTACCATCACGACGATAACCGATGTTCACGAAGTACTTCTCGTCGTAGTTGTAGGAACCAGAGAAGAAGTAACCAGCTGTATGGTATTCGTTCTTGGTACCACCAGCAGTAAACTTAGATGTTGAGTTACCCAACATATAGTCGTTCATACGATACAACTGCTGACCATTGCCATAGAAATCGGTAACCTTTAGACGATAGCCTTCGAAACCAACCAAAGCACTGACATTGTGCTTGCCAAAAGCATTCTGATAGTTCAAGAGATACTGATGGGTCAAGGCTGTGGTACGTGTCTGCTCATTCATGATCTCACCACCATAGCTGCTGCTCTGTCCATAAAGAGAGTTGCTATAGTTATAAATGATGGTGTTGTCCGTGTTCAAGCCCAAACGAGCGGTAGCGGTAAAGCCATGGGTAAGATCTGCCTTTGCGAACCAGTTGCCCTCAAAGATATCCATATTATACTCTGTCTTGTTGTAAATCAAGTCGCCCAATGGGTTGGACATGCTCATCCAGTTACGTGAAGAGCCTGTGCTCTCGCCATCGCCATAGTCAAAAATCTTGTTGCCAGATGCCTTGTCATACATCATGTTGCCATTGGCATCACGTACATACATAGGATATACAGGTGCAATGTTGTTGGCGATGAAGAAAGCGTTGCCAGAAGAGTTAGTACTTTGGTCGTCTTGCTCCAAAGGACTATTGCTGACAGTATGGGTGAAAGCCAAGTTGGTGCCAATGGTCAACCACTTCTTAGCCTTGTACTCTACGTTGGTACGACCTGTCAAACGATCAAAGCCAGAGCCTTTGATGGTACCATCATCCTGCAAATAGCTGAATGAGGAATAGTAAGAGAACACATCCGAAGCACCAGAGATGCCTACGTTGTACTCCTGGCGGAAAGTGGTCTTAAAAGTCTCATCCTCCCAATTATCTGGAGTAAAATAGTTTACGCCATCAGAATATCCTAAGGTAGCCTGAGGGTTGAGTTTGCCATTCTTACCTATCAAATACTGACCTGTAGGAACGGTGTAAATCTGATAACCCGTCTTGCTCAAATCGTTGTTAGCTAATTGGAAAGACTTGGTGGCAGAGAAGCCGCTGTTGTAGCGATAGCCATTGTAATAGCCTTTGTACAACTGCTCGTAGTACTCACCTGGATTTGTGATGACATCATAGTTCTTGACCTCACGAGACACAGCACCCCACTTGGCATCGGCTGTAATCTGAGTACGTCCTTGCTGACCCTTCTTGGTAGTAATCATGACAACACCATTGGAACCACGAGAACCATAGAGGGAAGTAGATACAGCATCCTTCAATACGGTCATGGATGCAATATCCTGAGAGTTGATAGCAGAAAGGTCGCCATCGTATGGCACGCCATCAACGACATAAAGAGGTGCGGTTACACCATTGATAGAGCTGATACCACGGATACGAATCTTGGTCTCAGAACCAGGTTGTCCTGAGTTCTGAAGAGTCTGTACACCAGACATGGTACCGATAAGTGCAGAAGAAACATTGGCAATCTGACGATTCTCGATCTTGGCTGCCTTGATTTCGGAAGCAGAACCTGTATAAGCAGACTTCTTAGCTGTACCATAAGCTACAACTACGACATCGTCCAGTACCTTAGAGTCTGGTTCGAGAACGATTTTCATGTTTTTGCCAGCCTTAACACTTGTTGGAGTCATACCAATGTAAGAAATCTCCAACTTGGCACCAGCTGGAGCATTCAATGAGAAGTTACCGTCAATATCGGTAACAGTACCGGTATTAGTGCCAGCGACCTTGATGGATGCGCCAACAACTGGCTCACCATCATCAGAAGAAGTGACTTTACCGGAGATCTGACTTTGCGCAAATGCCATGCTCGTACTAACGGCAATGGCAGCGACTGCTGTCATGAGTCTTTTTTCCATAAATCTCTCTCGTTTTAATAAATGAATATATAAAGTTTATTTCTTTCTCTCTACATTCTTTATATCGTCCCGCTCTCTCACTTAAGATGCAGGACTTTGTATGCCGCCATTAGAGCGGCTTT
>DKCU01000114.1:0-5208 GCA_002451555.1 Candidatus Segatella albertsiae | reverse complement strand
TTCTCCACCTCGTGCCCCGAGGTGGAAAGATAAAGTCTTCTAATTTGTATCTAAAAGCATAATACTTTAGGCTGTAATTTGGCATTCTTTATTATATTTGCACCCATCTAATAACTTTAAGACAGAACAATTATGGTGTATTTCAAGTTTGAGTTTGGTTTCGGAAGTGGCAAGAAAAAGGAAACAAGAGCGACTTCTGATTGTGAGAGAGTTGGATGGGACATCGTAAACTCCGAGGTGGAAAGACTGAAGTCGAAAGGTCAATACAAGACGGCAAGCAATTATCTCACGGCTGCACGATCATGGTCGAAATTCCTGTCAAATGAAAAGTGGAGTTTCGCAGACATGACCGCCAGTCTGGTCGAAGCATATCAGCGTTGGCTGGGGGAACGGGGTATTTGTCCAAACACCATCTCTGCCTATATGCGAGCCTTGAGAGCGTTGTATTACCGAGTGACAACTTCCAAAGGCATAACTAGTGACCAAAACCATCCACAAGTTATGACCAAGGCTTGTCATAAGTTACCCTTCGAAAAGGTCTTCACTGGGAGAGCCAAGACCCAAAAGCGAAGTGTCACGGCGGAAGAAATCCTACGGCTCAATCACTTGGCATTACCGGAAGGGTCATACCTATCCTTGACACGTGACATCTTCATGTTTAGCTTTTATGCCATGGGGATGCCCTTCGTAGATATTGCACATCTCAAGAAAAAACAGGTAAAGGCGGATGTCATCCATTATGCACGTCACAAGACTGGACAACCTATCCGTGTGCTCATCATGCCACCCATGCGAAAGATGATGGAGCGATATGACAATCCGCAGTCAGAATATGTGTTTCCGATACTTGCAGAGGCGCAATCAGGCGAGGATCTCCATAGATGTTATCGCAACAGTCTTCGCCGTTACAACTACTCTTTGCATCGACTTTCCCATTTGCTGGGTTTGTCCCGCCCATTGTCCTCCTATGTGGTTCGTCACTCTTGGGCTAGCATTGCCTATCAGCATCATGTGGATGTCGGCTTGATCGGCAAGGCATTAGGGCATACCAAGACTTCCACCACCTTATTATATATAAGGAGTCTCTTCGACCCCGACTTGGCGGATGCCAACCAGTCATTGATGCAAGCCCTCGGCTTCTAAAAACATAAACGTTATGTATCAAATACCCTTCACCTATTCGCTCGAAATGCCGATAAACACTGGGGATTCCAAGGGTGAAGGGTTATTCTGACCCTTCATCCACCCTTCACCACCTTTCATTGTGTTGTTATTCAAAATGTCGTGATAGCGTGCGGAATGTATGTTTTTTGAGCACATTCCGCATGTTATTACGGCATTTTCCTTCTAAAAACGCCCTTTTAGAAGCTGCCTTTGTCGTATTCTGCTATATAAAAAGCCTTCTTTTTGTTGATTTTTGATGGAATAAAGCTTAAATTCCTTTAAAAACATCGTAATAGCGTGCGGAATGTGAGTTTTTTTGAGCACATTCCGCACGCTATCACGAATATTTTTAGTATTTTTGCAGAAAAAAAGAGTGACATGTTAGTTGGACGAACAGAAGAGCTAAGAGTGCTCAAACAGGCAGAATTGTCTGATGAGTCAAAATTTGTGGCCGTTTATGGTCGTAGGCGTGTAGGGAAGACTTTTCTTGTAAGGGAAGCCTTCAAGCACCATTTTGCTTTTTACCATACGGGCATAGCCAATGAGTCCAAGACGGTTCAATTGGCAGAGTTCAAAAAATCCTTAAGCTTGATAGGCAAGGTTAAGAGAGGCAGGTTGAAAGATTGGTATGATGCGTTCAATCAATTGACTAAGCTCTTAGAACAATCTACAGATAAGAAAAAGATAGTTTTTATCGATGAGATACCTTGGATGGATTCACCTCGTTCCAACTTCGTTGCTGCACTGGAGCATTTTTGGAATGGATGGGCATCTGCTCGTCAAGACATATTACTCGTTATTTGTGGAAGTGCTACCTCCTGGATTATCAACAAAGTCATCAAAAATCATGGTGGGTTACACAATCGAGTTTCTGTAAGGATTCATCTCAAGCCATTTACCCTTGGTGAATGTGAACAATATGCCAAAGAACTGAATCTGCATTTCAACAGAAGACAGATTTTGGAAGGTTATATGGTCATGGGAGGCATTCCTTTCTATTGGTCACAGATGGATGGAAGCAGAAGTCTTGTCCAAAACATAGACCACCTGTTTTTTGAGGAAGACGGCAATTTACGCCATGAATTCGATGACCTCTACGACTCTCTCTTCAAACAACCCAAGCCATATCTTGGCATCATCGAAGCTTTAGCAACTAAGAAAGTCGGCATGAGTCGCACCGAAATTATTAAATATACTCGCCAAACTGACAATGGTAAACTGACAGAATATTTGGAGAATCTGGAGTATTGTGGATTTATCAGAAAGTATAACTGCATTGGCATGAAAGCCAAGAATGCTTTGTACCAGTTGATTGACAATTACACCTTATTTTATTATAAGTTCATCAAGGATACTGTCATCAACGACCCTCACTATTGGAACAAGATAGCTGGGACACCTGAATATAATACCTGGTGCGGTCTGGCCTTTGAACGTGTCTGTCTGCAACATACGGAACAAATCAAAGTCAAACTTGGCATACAGGGAGTTATCACGACGGTCTATTCTTGGAGTGTAGCAGGAACAAAAGAAATGCCTGGCGCACAAATAGACCTTTTGATAGACAGGAGTGACAATGTCATCAACCTATGTGAAATCAAATATTCTAAAGCTTCTTTCAACATAACGAATCGTATAGATTCTAATCTTCAGAACAAACGAGAAAGGTTTGTGGAAGAAACAAAAACGACCAAGGCAGTCCATCTCACGATGATAACCACATTGGGCTTGGTGGATAATTCATACGCTTCCGACATCCAGTCCGTTGTCACCATGGATGATTTGTTTAAATAATGACTTTGTGATTTCTTGGAAAAATGTAAGAAAAAATAAGGTGAAGGGTGGGTGAAAGGTAGGTGAAGGGCGTAAACAACCCTTCATCTCACGAAATGCCGATAAACAGGGCGCTTCCCAGCCGATTGGTGAAGGGTGATGGGCAAAATCGGGTATGCTTCGTTATTCCTCTGCAATAGATAACTGTCAGAGTATCGGACAGCCTGCTGTCTATTGTCTGACAGTCTGCTGTCCTTCGTCAGACAGCCTGCTGTCTTTCGGAGTTAGCTGTTCTATCTTTCGGCGTGGCAATCCTATCTCTCGGAATAATTTGCTTCCTGCTCTTGTTTTTCACTCTTAAAATCTTATAAAAAGTAATATTTCGATAATTTCTCTTGATAAAAAATGAGAAAAGATTCTTGATTCCCTCATAAAATGTGTAACTTTGCAGTGTTATTCGCTCATAAAATGTGTGTATATGGTAAATATTCCCTCATGAAATGTGTGTAATTGCTATAATATTCCCTCATGAAATGTGAGAGCAATATCTTAATTATTTGCGATACAGTTAATTACGTTAATTATGAAAAGACTTAAAATCAAGGAACTCGAAAAATGGAAAGAAAGTGACCGCAGGAAGCCTTTGGTTTTGGAAGGTGCAAGACAAGTTGGCAAGACTTGGCTTGTCAAAGAATTTGCGCGTTTGAACTACAAGAAATTGGCATACGTGAATTTTGAAGAGATGAAAGTTCTTCAAAGTCTCTTTGAGCAAGACTTTGACATACACCGTATCCTTACGACCATTGGAGCGATAACCAATGTGGTATGTACAGAAGGAGATACGTTGATATTCCTCGATGAGATACAAGCCGCTCCGAATGCAATTACATCGCTCAAGTATTTTTGTGAGAACGCACCTGGCTATCACGTGATTGCGGCAGGTTCTTTACTTGGGATAAAGTTACACCAAAACGAATCTTTTCCTGTAGGCAAAGTGCAGTTCTTATCCTTGGCTCCCATGTCGTTCTTGGAGTTTGCCTTGGCAATGGGTGAAAAAGGGTTGGTTGATGTGTTGGAATCGCACGACTGGAATTTAGTCAATCTCTTTGCTCCTAAATACATTGAACTCCTGAAATATTACTATTATGTCGGAGGTATGCCTGAGGCTGTTTTTAGCTTTAGCAAGAAAAGAGACTGGAACGAAGTGAGAACCATCCAAAAGGAAATTCTGGAAAGTTACCAAAACGACATTTCAAAACATGCCCCTTCAGAAATAGTGCCTCGTATCACTGATGTTTGGAAGTCAGTTCCAGCCCAACTGAGCAAGGAAAATCGTAAGTTCTTATATGGGGTAGTACGAGAAGGAGCAAGGGCAAGGGAGTATGAAATAGCCTTGCAGTGGTTGGAAAATGCTGGACTTATACATAAAGTATATAATGTCAAAGCTCCCAAACTACCATTGATAGCCTATGAAGATAGGGCTATATTCAAGATTTTCCTTGTGGATATAGGTTTGCTTGGAGCCATGGCTGGATTACAACCTAAGACTGTGGTTGTGGGAAGCGAAGTGTTTACTGAGTACAAAGGAGCATTGACGGAACAATATGTCTTGCAACAACTTGTGCTGAAACACGTTCCTTATTATTATTCCAAGTCAAACAGCACCTTGGAAATTGACTTTTTGTTACAAAATGAACAAGATGAGATCGTTCCCTTGGAGGTTAAGGCGGAAACAAATGTTAAGGCAAAAAGTTTGCGCCAATTTGTGAATGATAATCAATCTAAAAAGGCTTATCGCATATCCATGAATGACTACAAACAGGAAAGCTGGGTGACAAATATTCCTCTTTATGCAGTCAATGTTCTATAAAACGAGAATAACGAATGCGACAAATTCTCCCCGAATTTGTCGCTTTTGCTTATAACCAACAAGCTAAATATACATATTTTCCGTATTTTTGTTACTTTTTCTCTTGAAAATGCAACTTTTTGCAAGAAATATTTGGAGAATTACTAAATAATTCATAATTTTGCACCCGATTAAAAATATTTTTAAAATTTAGCAAAGCTTTAAGCTTGTGCATATATATAATAAGGTGTAAACCTTTCCACCTCGGGGCACGAGGTGGAGAAAAAAGCCGCTCTAATGGCGGCATACAAAGTCCTGCATCTTAAGTGAGAGAGCGGGACGATATAAAGAATGTAGAGAGAAAGAAATAAACTTTATCACTAGTGTCTCTTAAAATTATTTAAGTAATGGTAAAACAATAA
>DKCU01000075.1 GCA_002451555.1 Candidatus Segatella albertsiae | reverse complement strand
TATTGGTCTATTTCAACCGTACGGTCGAAAACTTTCAAAGAGATTCAACCATTAAGATTTTTCAAAGCGATTCAACAATAAAAATGGATTATTTTCCGTTTGATCCACTCCCAAAATCCTGCTGGAGAATGTTCCTCTGGAGAAACCTCGGCGGTCGAGTAATGGTTGCGAGCGAGAATACGGGTTCTGCTGCTCTCACAAAATCCTTCTTCCTGCGGTTCGCTTCCCTCCACGCTTGCCACATGAACCAATATCGCCGTGTTGTTGTCCGAGGAAGTCTCGCACAGCGTCGCCAACACATCGCATTTCTCCTGGTCGCTCTTTCCGCTCAGCAAGATAGCTTCCAACTGGTCGTCTTTCACCTGATGCAACACACCATCGGTACACAAGAGGAAGTAATCTCCCTGTCGGACATCCCTCGTGCTGACCACCGTCGCCATGCAGCGGTCTCTGTCAGGGTCTTTCGGTTCCATACATCGAGTGATGACATTGTTCTGCGGATGGTCGATGCCCTGTTCTGGCGAGATGATGCCTGCACGCACCATGGAGTTGACCAGAGAATGGTCTTCCGAACGGTAAACGATGCCTTGCCCCGGTCGCACTTGGTAGATACGGCTATCCCCGATGTGTGCCATCATGCAGCCACCTTGATGAAAACAGACGAAAGTCATCGTTGTACCCATATCTTGTGAGGCTCTGCCTGCCTGAGCATCGAGAGCCTCGTAAGCTGCACCAAGAACCTGTGTAAATTCCTGTTGACCAAAATCCATGGTCTCCAAGTCCAGATGTTCCAAGGAATCAGCAAACGACTGGCAAACCGTAGAGCTTGCCACCTCACCCTTCTCGCTTCCACCCACACCATCGCAGACGACAAAAAAACGTTGTTGCCTGCTGATGACATCCTGGTCGGGATAACGAGCATCCTCCTGGTCTCTTCGCTCTCCTATCTGGCAGAACGAATAGGCCTGCGACAATTTGATATTCATCACTTCTTCAATTTCTTAAATGTAAGTTTGGTCTTTCCAATGATGATGACATCATCAAAATTCAGATAGACACTGTTGTTGACAGCGATTTCCGAACTATTGACATACACCGGGTTGGACGCATTCCTCACCGTCATCTTAAACAAGTAGCCCTTGTCGCTTGGTATCACATCGAGAAGCACGGAGCGACGGCTCGCATAGCTATCGTTGAGTTGGAGTTCGGAAGGCTCCAGACTGTCTTTCCTGCCAATCATGATAGAACCGGGACGAAGGGCGAAATGCTTGCGAGAGAAGAAACTGCCCCAAACGAGTTCACCCAAACCCAGCTGTGCGCTCTTGTCCAACTTTGTCGTGGGCTTCCTCGGTGCTTCCTCTTTCACCTGTTTATCTCGGTTCTGCCTTGCCTTCTCCTGACATTCCTTCTCCTCTTGAGCCTTTTCTACCTGTGTTTTTCCAACAGAAGGATTTTCCTGTGACTTAGGAGCAGATTTAGATGAATTAGCGACAGCAGCAAAACCGACAATCGCCTTGCATTGCGGGCAATCCCAGCGTTGGCGACCTTCCTTTACAACTTTCTTGACCATGCTGAAACCACACTCTGGGCAGACCATCTTGTAGAGCATACCAATCTTAGCTCGCTGCCTGATGACATAAACTCGGTTATCTCCGGGAGCCTTCTCGGGTTGTCCCAAGAGGCTCACCGTCTTCTTTTGATTTGGATTTTCTGCATTCATAGTCATCGTCTTTTAGGCGTTACATATCATCGTCAGAGTCAGAAGTATCGTCATCATCATCTGAATCGTCATCGGAGTCATCGTCTGAATCTTCCGAGTCTTCCGAGTCTTCCGCATCGTCAACAGTATCGCTATCCTCATATTCATCTACCAGCACTTCCTCGCTTACACCCTTGCTGTCACCATCTGTGCCAGGTCCGAGAAGTTCTGCCAAGAGATTGTCGATTTCATCGGCACTAGGCTCTTCTTGCTGGGCGACGGCAGGTTGTTCTGGTTGTACGCCTGTATCACCCACAGGATTTGGTTCATCAGTAGGATGCTCGCTCATCGCCATTTCAGGATGCGTGCCAGTCTCCGTGTCGATGATATCATTGGTAGGGTCTTCTGTAGCATTGGTTTTGTCATGCTCGTTGAGAGCCAAGAAACCACCTGTTTGGTCCATCATCGCCTCCATGTCGCTATGTGTGAGGTTTGCATCTGCCTGGGCAACGAAATTTCCATTCGTATCAAAGACTCCCTCATAAACGCCATCGCCATCCGTATCTACCAACATGACGGGTACGCCATCAGGGGTATGAGCCATCACTGCCTCAAACTCATTGCCAGCCTGGTCATAAGCCGTGGTAAAGCCATCTATCTCAACGATGGCAGGAGCATCGATGTCATCCTTGTCAATTTCCTCGGCATGGGCTATCTGCTCAGCTACTTCCTGAGGAGTATCACCTCCTGTAGGATGAGTAGGCTCTTGAGGATGACTTGGATTTTGTGGTTGGGTTGGAGAACCTGGCTGAGTGGATGTACCAGAGTTTGTGCCATTGCCTGTGGTAGGCTGTGGCTGGGAGATATTGTCTTGGGGTGCAGAAGAAGTCGCAGTTGTCCCAGAATTTTCCTGTGCGTTTTCCTGTGCCGCTTCGTTCTCCTTGTTTTCCTCGGTGGTCTTCACCTTGTCATCAGTCACTTCATCCGTTGGTTTCTCAGGCTCCACCTCATTGCCATTACCAGAGAAGATATGGCCTGCGCCAGCTCCAGCAGCGGCGGCAGCAGCCAAACCTGCTGCGGTTAAAGTCACTCTCGTATTGTTTCTACCAGCCTTGGCCTTACCTTGACCATTGGCGTTAAATTTCTTTGTATCCATAATATTGTTATTTAAAAGTTTTTACTTTTGCAAAGATAGACATTTTTCGGCTATGTTATATGCTTCCAAGATGCGTCTTACACGAACAGACAGGGATTAATTGACGAACAGTATCGTTTCACTGACGACTTGCTATTTTACCAAGTTTTTA
The DNA here is from genome assembly GCA_002451555.1 of Candidatus Segatella albertsiae. Taxonomy (GTDB): domain Bacteria; phylum Bacteroidota; class Bacteroidia; order Bacteroidales; family Bacteroidaceae; genus Prevotella; species Prevotella albertsiae. The sequence continues at coordinate 1,903 of DKCU01000075.1, read as the reverse complement.
CCTCTATCGAGTTTACCATTTGGTGAGAACCACATTGAAATGGCTCTTCGGACCGATGAGCTGCGGATGTTGCGGTGCTTCGCTGTTCTTGGTTCTTTCAGTTACATCGGCATATACATATTTATATAGTTCGGCGATGGTAACTTTTCGGTCGCCATTGGTATCTGCCTTACCACGAAGCCCCTTGAGGACGGCTTGCGAGAAAAAGCCATTGCCTAACCATTGATTTTCCCAGGAAAGTTCATTAGCACGGCTTGCCATCATAAAGGTTATCTTATTGCCAGTCACCTGTCCCCAACTGTAGTTAGAGCCAGCATCATCGGTCACGCTGCCCGACTTGCAGGCATCGACAAAACAAAAGATATTTTGAGTTCGCGCCGTGGAGAGTTTCTTCACGATTTCCTTGTAAGGCAAGAGCATCGGGCCATATCCCACGATGCTGCCCGCCGTGCCATGTCCTGAGAAAAAGAAGACAATCTTGTCCTCAGCCTTGGCAAGCTTGACTATGGCATCCAACTTCTTCATGATATTCTCGGGTGTGGCATATTTGCTGGTAAGGGTCGCCACGACCGCCCCTTGCTGCTTCCATACAGATTGCATCTCTTTCACGTCCTTGGTCGTATTCGCCAAGTTCACCTCCTTGTCGTTATAGTTGCTCACACCTGCCATCAAAGCATAGGTGCGCTGTGCGTTGACCTGAACGAGAAAAAACAAAATGGTCAACAAAAGCAGAGAAAACTTTTTCATTGTATATCATTTTTATTGTTACACATTATTATATATATAGTACATTATATAAATCATACGACATATATATCATACGACGATGTCATTCCATCAAGCAGGACCAGAAACTATCCACATTTGCACTTGGAGCATTGCATCATTCTGATGTCACGGCTCTTCAATATGTTGGCACACTTCGGATTAGGGCAAGCATGGAATTTTTCCCTTTCCTCTTGCAGTTTCTTCTTCTTTTCCCCAGGATTGAAGAAGATGGTGCTCAGCAAGGACACAGCAGAACCCAAGCGAAGGAGCATCAACTGCAAAGGTCCATGCTGCACGACAAACGAACCCACCAACGCTATCAACGAGGCTGAGGCTATCAGCATCCTCATTCGCTTCGCCATGGTCTCGGAACTCTCCGCCTTGGCATCAAACTCATCCTCCAACTCATTGAGGTACTGGAACTCCTCCACGAAATTCTTGTTTTGCAAGTGGATGGCATAAAAAGAGCAACCATTGGCGTTGCTGGGTCCCAGACAGATAAAGGTCATGGGTGTAATCACCATAGTTCCCACTCGGCGCATATCTCCGTTTTCATCGCGGATAAAGGTGCCATTGGTGGAGTTCAGATCCTCCAACGTCCATACACCATCGTCATCTATCGTGACACGAGCATGCTGATGACTCACACCCGTCTGCTTAATTTCAAAGGGTTGATTTCCCTCCGTTCCCAATATGAACTGTTTCATTGTTTTTGATTTTTATACTTTTAGCAATAGCGTCCTTGTAGATTTTTAGGGTCTTCTTGGACACGTTGACTTTAATCTCATTTCCTTTTCCCGAAAGTATCATCACCTGCTTCATCAAGTCGATTTTCTGCAAGAAGGAATGGTTGACTATCAAGCTTCTGCCCACTCTGACGAATTTCGACTTTTTCTCCTTGAGATTCTTGAGTACCTGTTCCACCTTGGAAATGCCGGAAGTCAGCATGATTTCCCGACGATAGATGGTCAGCACCTTCGAATAATTGCCGTTGGCCTGCACCACCGCAATCTCCTCGGAGTCGATGACGGTGAGTTCGTCACGTGTATTGAAAAATAACTTTGCCATAGCGTCTGATGAATTTTAAGTTGGTTATCACTATGATTCATTTACTTTCTAAGTAGGTCCGTGGGGT
>DKCU01000064.1 GCA_002451555.1 Candidatus Segatella albertsiae | reverse complement strand
CCCACCTGTACATAGACTGGTTTGCCATCACGAGGGAAGACATCGGCAGTCTGGTAATACCATTCGGTAGTAGGCTCCATCGGATGCGTATCCTTGATGCTAAAGACAGTGAATTTCTGCTGCAAAGTATCTACTCCGCAGATAGCCTCCAGCTCATGTACGCCCGACATCAAGGAATCGATTGGCATCGGAACGTTGGCATAAGCATCAGCCCACTTGCCTTGGTCGATGCGATACTTCAAGCTGCTCGCAATCTCCATACCACTGGCATTACGATAAGAGAAAGTTACGGACTTCAAGCTATCCGCCTCGATGCGCTTAGACAAATCGACTGAGAATGCCGTAGGCTTCGTGCCCAAAGGCAAGCTCATCTCGCCCTCATGGCTCTCGCCACTGAGGTCGGTCACGACGGCAGAAACATCGAAGTTGAAGAAACGAGCCTTGCGCAAGAACGCCGCCATCGACTGGGCATCGTCGCTTACGTTCTTTCCATCGGCAGTCAATGCCTCCAAAGGAATCTCCACATCGAAGGTTCCATCCTCACGAGTGGTACCCTCGGCTTTCTTCACCACCTCTTCGGCAGAGCGAGCGCCCCACCACCATAGTTGGTTTCTTCGAGTCACCTTATATTCCACCTTGGCACCCTGCACAGGTACCCCGGCATAAGTCTTGGCGGTAGCCTTCACCACCACGGTATCTCCCCAAGTATATTTCTCGTTCACCTTCGGGAAGGTAATCTCGAAGGTTGGGCGCTTGTATTCCTCCACACGGAAGAAGGTTCTTGCCATCGTGGTATTCACCTCGATATGATATTGCCCCGTCAGTCCTCCTTGTGGCAATTCGAAATCCACGGAAGCCGTACCATACCCATCGGTCTTCGCCGACTTTCTAGCCACCTGTTTCCTGTTGGCATCCACCAAATCGAAATCCAAATTGTAGCTAATAGGAAAAACCTTCGCATCCAAACCTTTCTCATTTCTGAAAACGATAGCCGTGGCATGCACGGTCTGCCCTGGACGATAGATACTGCGGTCGGTATAAAGCTGAACCATCGTTTTATTTTCTTTCTGCTCATAGTATCTTGTGTGAGAGAGATAGATGTTCTTGGCTGGAGTAAACTTATCTTCATTGGTGGAAATCAATACCGTTCCATCCACATTCTTGAAGTAAGCCTCGCCATCGGCATTGGTGGTCAGACGGGCATGCACCACTCGCTTGTTTTTCTTCGCCTTCATGTCATAGTCCATGTCATAAAGTTCAATCTTCGCTCCGGCTACTGGCTGACCGCTCGTTGCATCCACCACCACATAGCGATGCTTATCGTCAGGCAGTTGCTGAATCATCACCGCCAAGTTGCTCACATAGAAGAGCTTTCTTTGTGGAGCGATGCTCGTATTGTCAGAAGACACCTCCATCAGATAAGCGCCCAAAGGCAAGTTACCACCTATCTCGAAGGAATCCTTCACCTCCTCGTAGTTCGGATGACCATAGAATTGCTTGTTAAAGTCCTTCTGATGTAAAGCCGAAGTCTTCTTCAAGAGCATCTTGTAGGTAGCCTCATCGCTCACATCATAGTCATTGTCGGCAGTGATATTGACACGAGAGATGCTGACCTTCACATTCTGGAGATTGCGCACATTGAGCTTCACCCACTTCTTCTCCGTAGGACGAAGCACCTGAGGCATGTCCGATAGCGAGAACATCGGTTCGGTCAATCGCTTCTGCGCATTTCTGAGCACATTCATTCTCGACCAACCGCCCCAATGGTTCAAGGCGTAGTTGATATAGTTCAGTTTGTCGAGAGGCTTGGCATCGGTAGCCCCCTCCATGAAGCGGAAGTGCTCCACGGCGAGCTCCCCCGCCTCCGGGATGTCTTGATATACATGGATGAGCGAGTCGATGGTGTTCAGGTACTTCGACTTCCTCACCTCCTTCACATCATCCAGACGGTCTTTCTGAGTAATTTGGAAGGCACAGAGACAAGCCGCACCCCGATTGCCCACCTTATTATAATAGGTGTGCATCAGTTGGTACGCTTCCTTGCAGTCTGCCTCGAAACCGATGAGATGGAGCATGTCATTGTGGAAAGTGGTGCCATCCACGCCCTTCAGGGTCAAAGGCACATACTCGGTGGAATAATGCTTGGCGAGCAGTTCGGGATGCGCCAAGGCTTTTAGGAAGTATTCCTTGCTTTTGTCCATATTGGCATCGTAGTTCTCTCGATAAGCGGATGCACTTTCCTCATCCACCTCTATCCCATAAGGATTCTCACGGTAGAACTTGCCGAGGGCAGCATATCTCACCGCCTTCAGCATCGGGTCGGAAGTGCGCTTCACCTCTGCCTCCATCCGTCTGACGGCAGGAGTCAGCGAATCCGAGGAGATGTCATTCCAGAGCACGGTCTGTCTCAGTTCCGCCGCCAGGAGTTGTCCATAGTCCTTGGAAGTCGTCGCCTTGGAGATGATTTTCTTCATCACGCCGATTTCACTTTTCGGTTGGTCCTTCCGCTGGTAGGTCTGGGCTTGCTTCCACAAGTTATCGTAAGTCTGTGCTCCCGCTTGCGTCATGGCAAACAAGGCAAAGATAAGTGTTATAATGTTTCTTTTCATAAGCCAAGTGTACGTTATGTTAATCACTAAATGATAACTATCAAACTTTTCAATGCAAAAATACAAAAAATATCTATTATCTAACCTTAGAAACAAAACTTTTTGCTATCTTTGCATCAAAATGATGTAAATAACCTAAATTAAACATTAAAACATTCAATACATGACAGAGAAAAAGTACGGTCATTTCGATGACACCAATCGCGAGTACGTGATTACTGACCCTAAGACCCCATGGCCTTGGATCAACTATTTGGGCAACGAGGATTTCTTCTCGCTCATCTCCAACACAGCTGGTGGCTACTCCTTCTACAAGGACGCCAAGTTCCGCCGCATCACCCGCTATCGTTACAACGGGGTGCCGATGGACAATGGCGGTCGCTACTTCTACATCAAGGACGGCGACACCATCTGGAACCCAGGTTGGAAACCTTGCAAGACTCCACTCGATAGCTATGAGTGCCGCCATGGCATGAACTATACCCGCATCACGGGCAGCAAGAACGGCGTGGAGGCTAGCGTACTCTTCTTCGTTCCGCTCCATACTTGGGCTGAGGTACAGAAGATGACTTTGAAGAATAATTCGAAGGAAGTGAAAACATTGAAGGTGTTCTCTTTTGCCGAGTGGTGCCTTTGGAATGCCGCTACCGACATGGAGAACTTCCAGCGCAACTTCTCCACTGGCGAGGTGGAGGTGGAAGGCAGCACCATCTACCACAAGACGGAGTATCGTGAGCGCCGCAACCACTATGCTTTCTATACTGTCAACACCGAGATACAAGGGTACGATACCGACCGCGAGAGTTTCATCGGTCTCTACAATGAGTTTGCCGAGCCTGAGGCTGTCATCGAAGGCAAGCCTCGCAATAGTTTCGCCCATGGGTGGAGCCCTATCGCCTCCCACTACATCGAGGTGACCTTGCAGCCAGGCGAGAGCCGTGACCTCATCTTCCTCTTGGGTTATGTGGAGAACGAACAGGACAAGAAGTTCGTGGCAAAGAAGGTCATCAACAAGGAAAAGGCGCACGAACTGATGGCGAAGTTCGATACCACCGAAAAAGTAGATGCAGCCTTCGCCGAGCTCAACAAGTACTGGGACAACCTCCTCAACATCTTCACTGTGAAGAGTGGCAACGACAAGCTCGACCGCATGGTGAACATCTGGAACCAGTATCAGTGCATGATTACCTTCTGTATGTCTCGTTCGGCTAGTTTCTTCGAGAGCGGTATTGGTCGTGGCATGGGATTCCGTGACTCCAACCAGGACTTGGTGGGCTTCGTTCATCAGATACCAGAGCGTGCCCGCCAGCGCATCATCGACATCGCCAGCACCCAGTTCCCTGACGGTGGTTGCTATCACCAGTATCAGCCATTAACCAAGCGAGGCAACAACGACATCGGTGGTGGCTTCAACGACGACCCTTGCTGGTTGATTTTCGGTACCATCGCCTACATCAAGGAGACGGGCGACTTCTCCATCCTCAACGAGCAGGTGCCTTTCGACAACCAGCCTGGTAGCGAGGTAAGCCTCTTCGAGCACTTGAAGATTTCGATGAACCACGTCATCAACAACCTCGGTCCTCACAAGTTGCCGCTCATCGGCAGAGCCGACTGGAACGACTGCCTCAACCTCAACTGCTTCTCTTGGGATCCTAACGAGAGTTTCCAGACCACCGAGAACAAGGGTGAGGGAAGCAAAGCTGAGAGTTTGATGATTGCAGGCTTGTTCGTCGTAACAGGAAAAGACTACGTGGCTCTCTGCAAGCAACTCGCCAAGGATTCAGTAGAGAACAACAGTGCCGTAGATGGTTTGGCTGAGGAAGATTACCTCGCCGAGGCAGAGCGTATGCAGCAGGCTGTGGACGACATGGACGAGGCAGTGAAGAAGCATGGTTGGGATGGCGAATGGTTCCTCCGTGCCTACGACTTCTTCGGCAATAAGATTGGTAGCGATGAGAACGAGGAAGGCAAGATATTCATCGAGAGTCAGGGTTGGTGCACGATGGCTGGCATCGGCCTCGAAGACGGTCTCTGCGACAAGGCATTGGATAGTGCCAAGGAGCGCT
>DKCU01000113.1:5596-7139 GCA_002451555.1 Candidatus Segatella albertsiae | reverse complement strand
ATAAGAAGAAAGCGTGAGGTTTGCTAAACATTTTGCACTATCATTTCGGGGGGGGGGTAAATGTGACTATTTTATTACAACTCTTTCAAGATTTTTCGTATGATTCTCTCGTTGGCTTCATTGATGGTTGCCACGTCCAACGACTGCAAGTATATCTGTGTGGTCTTGTAGGAGTTGTGGCCCATACCCTCGCTGATGGCGGCTATCGGGATGTTCATGTGCAAGGCGATGCTTGCCCATGTGTGGCGTGCCACGTAGGTGGTCAGCGGTATCTTCAAGCCTATCATCTGTCCGATTTTCTTTAAGTTGTAGTTGGTGTTGTACTCCACCTTTCTATATGCAGTGTAGAGTGCGGTTTCCTTGCCTGTCAGGATAGGCAACAGATAGGGCGAGTCCTTGGTCAGCTCGGCGTACTTATCGATGATGGCTTGCATGGGCTTCATCCATTCGATGTTGAGATTTTGGTGGGTCTTGCGACGGTTATAGCTAATCAGTCCGCACTTCAAGTCGCTCTTTTTCAAGAATGCCATATCCACGAAAGCCATGCCTCGCAGATAGAAACTGAGCAGGAACAGGTCGCGTGCCTTGTCAAGGGAAGAACCTCTTGGCAAGTCCAGTTTTTCTATCTTGCGAATATCCTTGACGGTGATGGCTCGCTTGGCTGTTCTCACGTTGGCTGTCTGCACGTGGGTAAAAATGTCGATGGGTGGAGCTTGCCCTGCCTCCACCGCCTTGTTGTAGAGCGTGCGGAGGGTACGCAGATAGAATGACACGGAGTTTTGGCTGATGCCTCTGTTCCACAGCCATGCTTGGTACATCTCCATCATCTCGGCTGTCATTTGACCGAAAGCGAGGTCTTCATGGTTACGAAACTCCATGAAGCGGTTGGCAGCACTGGTATAGTTGTTCTTCGTTCCGACACATTGCATCTGCTCTTTCTTGGCTATCTGCTGTTGGAAGAAAGCAAAAACGCTCTGGCTCGGTGGCAGTTGTTGTATCTCCTTGGCTATGTCGTCGATGGAATAAGGGATGCCATCCGCCTCCTTGCCAATGATGATGCGCTGCATCTGCTTCATTTCCCAATCTATCTTCGACTGGATGAGTTGCAAGTGTGCCTGTCGGTTGTTGCTGTTAGAAACAATGATAGCCGACTTCTTGTCGTTCCACTCCTCAGGAAAGACATGGTAGTCGGTACTGATCCAGCGCAGATTGCGCTGGTGGATGAGGTGATAATACAATGTGCCTTCCTTCCCCTCTACCGAGGAGGCACGGAACTTTACTTTTACTGTTGCCATAATGCTTTAATTTGAATGGTGAATAAATATTTTCGGTTTACACCTTATATATTAAGCATCGGCTTTACAGAAAAGCAGCAACAGTTCTGTTTACCTTCTCCTGCGGATGGAGGCAATCTCGCGTTTCTGATACCGACAAAAGTCCAGATATTCTTGTCGGAAGTCTCTTCGCCCTTGCTCTATCATGCGTATGAGTCGGCTCTTGGGAAATTTACCATTCCCTAAAATCTTATAGGGACCGACATTAT
>DKCU01000113.1:5411-5552 GCA_002451555.1 Candidatus Segatella albertsiae | reverse complement strand
AGGGACCGACATTATAGGCAAGCACGGCAAGGAGCAATGAGTCCTTGCCGTACTTACGGAACAGGGTGCATAACTTGGTAAGGTCAGAGCGCAGCAGAGAGTCGGCTTGCTGGTAGGTCAGGTTCTTCTTGAACTTCTCAT
>DKCU01000113.1:0-5320 GCA_002451555.1 Candidatus Segatella albertsiae | reverse complement strand
CCCATCCGATATAGGGATAGTTCTTGTAGATGTCGTGCCATCCCTCATAATACTTGATACAGCGCACGGCACGCTCAAAGGGTGGCAAAGTGAAAATGCCCAAGTCTGCTTGGCTTGGGCTGTCGGTTGTGGGTGTCTTGTTCTGTGCCAAAATACTTTGGCACAGAAACAAGAACATTATGGTGATGTATGTCCTTGTCTTTTTCATCATGGATGTTGTCCTTGTTTTACTATGGGTATCTTTATTTTGTCACTTGGCGTTCTTCTTGTTGAATATCTCCGCTATCATGGCTTTCACATCCTCGCCAACCTGCACGAAGTTCTTGTAGAGAATGCGCTCACGCTCATCACGGCTCTTGAAGGTATAGAACTTGGGCAGTGCCACATACTCGCTTTCCTCCTTTTTGATGTCTGCCATGTTGAAGTCGGTCTTGCAATAGAACTTGCTGGTCTTGAACTCGTCGCTTTCCTGTATATTCATACTGCCGTTCATGCCTGTTTTAGTCGGCACAAAGTCCCTTGCCGTCTGACCGCATATCCATCCTGTCGGCATATCGGAAATCTTGGAGGCAGGAACAAGACTGTCCATGTTCTCGTTCAGGTTGATGCTCGTCTTGTCACGGTCGATGGTCACGCCTTTCTTCAGTTGCACCACCTTTCCGAAGATGTCGGAAGACAGCCATTCGAGCGTTTCCTTGCTTCGTGCAGAACCGCTCACCACATTGCCTACGGTGGTGATGATTTTCTGCATACCCACCTTGCCATAGTCGGCTTCCAACTGGGGCAGTTCCTGGAATCCCAAGGCGACGCTCACCTTGTTGCTTCTGGCTGTACCTATCAGTCTGTCTATCTTATGGAAGTAGAGTGTAGGCAACTCGTCCACGATGATGCTCACAGGGATGTTCTTGCCTTGTCCTGTGTTCACTCGTGTCACCAGTCGGTTGAGGATTAGGGCGTTCAATGCTCCGATGATGCTCTCCATCTCCGGGTCGTTGGCTATCAGCAGATAGCTCGGATTCTTCGGGTCACTGACTTTCAGGTCAAAGTCATCACCGTCCTTGTGGAATATCCAATAGCTTTCCTTGGTGGCAAGGCGTGAGGTATAGACACGCAGTGTGCCTATCATACCTTCCAACTGCTCCATCGCCTTGTTTTTCAAGGCGGTCTGGAATGGTCCCAGCAATGGTGCAACCTCATTGTCGGTCTCCAATACATTGAAGATGGTCTGATAGCTTTCGTTCAGGAAACTCAGAATATGGGGCATATCGCTGTACTTGCCTAACCAATAGGCTGGCTCCACTTCTTCTCCTGCATGGTTAAACACCCTGCCTGTCGGTTTCATTTGCATGGTCTTGGTGTCCAACACTTTCTCCGCTATCAGCATCTTTCCGTCCTTGTCGTATGGCTCCTTGCCATAGTTGATGAAGAAGTAGATACAGGCGGCGAGGAAGTTGACGGCTGAGGTCTGGAAGAACTGGTCGCTGCCGCCACCACCTTCTTTCTTGCCTTTTTGCAGGGATTCAAGCAGTGTCTCTGCGGTCTCACTCGCTGCTGCCAAGTTATTGATGTACTTCTGCTGTATCGGGTTCACTCGTTTAGAGTATTCCACATCTACAAAGTTGATGATGTTGAACTTACAGCCTTCTGGCAGTTTTCCCAACTGTTGGTTCTTCTTATAGTGGTAGTACAGTTTGGTTGCCAAGGTCGGAAACTTGTAGTCGTAAACGACCATGGCAAAGCCTTTTGCACTGTGCTGACGGATAAACGGCTCGATAATAGAAAAAGTCTTACCGCTACCCGGTGTACCCACCACCCAGGTACCTCGGAATGGGTTCACGATGTTCACCCATCCCTTGCGGAACTTACCTTTATAGTAGTAGCGCATAGGGATATTCACGCTGTATTTATTATATTCCTCCTTTTGGCACTGCTCGAAACTCTCGTTCTCAAAGTTAAAGCGGTCTTTCATCAGTCCTTCCTTCAGGAACTTCGAGATATTATCCAAGGCTACATGCACCAGCACCGTTCCTACGATGGTTACTACCATATATAGAATGGTGTTCAATCTTAGGGTATAGAGACGAGTGTCCATCGCATAGCCGAAGAGCCACACGGACACTACAAGCAGTCCCACGCCACTCACCAAGGGGTACAGAACCTGCCTTCGGGCATCAAATTCCAAGTGTTTCTTGTTTCTCGTGCCTACACAGGTGATGCACACCAACAGGAATGTCACCACCTTGCTATACACCAGGTTCCCGTCATGGTAGATAAACCACTGTTTGATGCGGTCGTGCAGGTCGCACACCACACCGCCAAAGCCGTCTATCACCCTTGGGTCTATGGCATACTCAAAGAACTCCATCAACACGGATATGTAGATGACCGCCCTGAATATCTTGTAAAATCCTTGTAACTCCTTGCTTTCTTCCATAAATATTCTTAAATAATCAACCTACAAGTTGTATTTATCAATTATTTGTTGTATCTTCGCACTATAAAACAATACGATTATGACATTCGACCTGATTACAGAAAACGAGCACCTTTGGGCTGTCAGATATGATGACTGCCTCGACAACGTTCTTGACTCCATCCTTGGACAATGGAACGATGTGACATGGTTGCGCAGCTTCTTCAAGCAGAACATAGACGATTTGGCATCCTACTTCAAAATTACGGATGTCAACCAAGCCATTTATGACACGATAGAGGATAGCGAACGCTTGCAATGTCTCATCATGGATATTTCTCCTGATGCTGACCTTGACAAGATTTTCCGTCCTTTGGAGAATAGCCGCACATCCGAAATGCTTTTGGGTAAAGAGAAGGCACGGCTGCGCAATACGCCACGGCATGCTTCTTGGCTTCGCATCTATGCCATCAAACTCGAACCAGGTATTTATATCATCACTGGCGGTGCAATCAAGTTGACTCGTACCATGCAGGAACGTGAACATACTTTGGTGGAACTCGCCCGAATGGAAAAGGTGAGACGTTTCTTACTTGACAACGATATTGCCGATAAGGATTCCTTCATGGACTTCTTAAATGAAATCATATAGAAAGGAGGTTATTATGAGAACTACAAACGAAATTGTTTCTAAACTGAGAGAACATCAGTCTTCAACTCCATCCAAATGGCGTGAGAATGCAGAGTGGCGCATGGCTAACAAGTCATGGCTTCGCTACTCTCAGCACATTGCAATGATGATGCTCGACAAGATGGAGGAATTGGGTATGACCCAAAAGCGATTGTCTGAACTCATGGGCTGTAGCCAGCAATATGTTTCCAAGGTACTCAAAGGACAGGAAAACCTATCCCTCGAAACCTTGGCTAAGATAGAGCGTTGTCTTCAACTGCCTATTCTGAATCACTTAGCGTAACTCTATTTCAGAAATATAGGATTGAAAGAGTCAGCAGACAATACATCGCTGTAGTTCACTTTCAATGAGATGGTGCGACCGCTGATTTGGTTCTCCGTCATTTCGATGGTTAATTGCTTGTCATTCGGGAATGTCATTTTCCGAATGACTATCACATTGCGGTAGCCATAGCGGAAACGCTTAGTCTGTTCCAACGTGAAGACTGGATGCAACTCTACCATCTGTGAGTTGGTGGCTTTGGCGGTCTTCTTGTCCATCAGCTTCAATCGTATTTGGTCTATGTCAAACGGTATGTCTGTCTTGTTCTCCACCGAGAAATCCAGGAAGAAATAGTCTCCAGACGAATAGATGTTATTCAGTCGCATCACAATCCTGTGGGCTTTGGTCTTCACGTTGTTCACGTGGGCTTCCGAACTCCAAATCTGTCTGGCATATCGAGCCATGTCCGTAGAGGACAATGTGACCGCAGGATTATTATAGGCATTCTTCTCTATCAGCTGTATCTCCTTATCCGTCACTGCCTCTTGTAGCCTTGTGGTATAGAGTAGCGCATATTGTGTGCGGTATCGTTCCGTCACAATAGTTACGATGGCAAGCACCTCTCCGTCCTCATGCAGTCCTTCCTTGGGTTTCAAGCGCACAGTGTTGTTGATGGGTTGGTCTCCTGCTATCTTGTCGGTGGATATGTCCACAAAGCGGATAGGTTCACTTGCCGTAATGACCGTGGTCACTTGCTCGTTCACGGTCAGCTGCTCCATCTCCTGGTAGGTGCAGGGCTGATAACTCTCCGCACAGGTCTGTTGTGCCATCATCGGAGTGGCACTTATTGCATACATTATCAGTGTGCCAATGGTTTTCTTGATATTCATATTCGTATTCTTTGGATGTTGATGTTTACTTACTCTTGGTGTCTTTGCTGTTTATCAAGTACACAAAGGTGCCATATTTCAGTTTCACCTTGTTCTTCTTGATAGCCTTGCCTATGGCATTGGTGGTTTTCTGATAGGCGTTCTGCACGGTTTGCATGCCCCATTGCGAGAAACTGCTGCCTGTGTTGGTGGTGTTCATGTCCACATTGCCGGTCACGGCTCCGCTTGCCACATCCTTGCTGGTCTCTCTAAACTGGCTGCTTGGCACATACAAGCCTTCCATGCCGTCGGTGTCATAGAGTGACAGGTTGATTTTCACAATCTCGTCATCCACCAACACACTCTTCACCGTGCCTTTCACTCGTTGCGAGCCAAATCCGCTCATGATGGCATACAGATATGCGCCTTTCTTCACCACCATTTCTCCGATTTCCACATCATCAAGCAGTCGCAAGCGCACACGGCTTCCATCCACGGCTTTCACATTCTCGTCAATGATAGCCTTTATCAGTGTCGGCTCTTTCTCGTTCACCGCCAAAGTGTTGAAGTAATCCGAGGATGTCTTCACCTTTTTCACCACTTCACTTGGCTTGTCGTTCTCGTCCGCTTCCTTTCGGGCGTTTTCGTTCACTTTGATTTTGCCTTCGATGTTGATGCCGCCATTGGCTGTGGCTGTTGTTTCATCGGATGATGTTGCAGTAGTCGAAGAGTTTGCTTGCGTGGCTTGCTGTCCTTTCAGTCTTGCTTCGGCAAGAGCTTTGTTCAACTCCGCCAACGCTTCATTCTCTCTCTGTCGCTCATATGCTTCTTGTTTTTCCCTCTGTTTTTCCATTTCAGCTTGCCTCTTGGCTTCGGCATCCAACTGTTGCAGTTCCGCATCCGAATACTTGCTTTGGTATTCCTCCTTTTCTTGCTCATTGTCTCTGTCTATATTCTCCACGGCACTATGGTCTTCTATCTTGCCGTAGGCGTTCAACATGTTCTCATACTTGCCTCCGATACCGTCACCGCCCTTGATGTGGGCTTGTGGCAGGTTCGGATTCAGATATTCCGTGGTCTGCATA
>DKCU01000133.1 GCA_002451555.1 Candidatus Segatella albertsiae | reverse complement strand
AATCCTCCAAGAACCGCAAGTCCCTTTCATCAAAATTCTTATCTCATAAACTTCCATCCCATGATGGCTTGCTCCATCTCCTGACACTTCTGCTTGAACTTCTCGCAAAGGGAACTAGACCACTTGTTCATGCCGAAGAGCTGTTTTTGCTCCAAGAACAGATCGTTGTCCCAATTCGCATAGTCATACTCCGAGAAATATCGCTTGTACTCTCGCAGGGTATCACCCGAAAAACGCTGTTGAGCCGTGACAACATCGCCAAACCAATCCTTGCTCATCATCTGTCGGGCAAACGCCTCATGCGAAAGATTCTGCAAGAGGTGGTGATGCTTCAACACGCACCACACACAAAACCACTGATTCTTCCTATTGACCAAAGGGAGCATCTTGCAGATAGTGCTTTTCAGTTCCTTCAAGTCTATCACCTTTCCGTTCACCACCTTATAAAAGACCTCATTGGTCAAGGATTCATCCATCTCCTCTGGATGATGAAGCATATAGATGTTAGCTTCCAATATCTGCCATTTGGCAGTAGTCAAGAGCAGTTGGCGACATTCCTCTGCAGTAAATCGACATTGATTCAGTTCCACACCCATCTGATAAGCATCATCCACATGATGCAAATAAGGCAACAGCACCGACTGAGGCACTTCGTGCCGAAGTTCACGTTGCGCCTCTCGCATCTCTTCCTCACCGAGGTCTCCTTTGTCGTGATTATACTCCAGGGTGGAGAAATACAAGTCCAACTCCGCTTTCATCTTTGCATCTTTCAGACAACCTTGCACCCCGCTTACGGTAAGCCAACCCATTTCCTCGTCACTCAGACGTTTACCTGTCCGATGGGTAACACGACGAAAATGTTGTACGAGATAGCAAGAGAATACCATGAGCTGGAGCAAGTTCCAGAACCTTTCCTCAGGCCTTACCCCTGGATATTTAGCAAACTTCACTTTTTTCAAAAAGCCATTCTCAACAGTCTGGATATCACTAATGAAGGCATCCAGCTCATCCTCCCCCATTCCGTCATCCATCAACACTTCCTTCAACTTCGGAAGGAGAACGCTCACCTGTGCAGTAAACAGAGGAGACTTATGTCCTTGCAGCACATGGGTCTCATGATAGCGATTGACTATATCCTTGAGGAAGGGGAATAGTTGCCCCACCACCACTTGCGACATTTTCTCCATGTGATGGTTATTGTTGAGTTTGCGCTGTTGGGTAAGGTCGGCATATTGCAACGCCAAGTCTTGGTCTGCCATATAGCAGAGGCGCGAAGCCTTGGTGCAGAGCGAGCGAATATCGAAGTTCATCTCTTGTGTGCCGTAGTCTTCCCATCCTTGGATGAGGACTTGGCACATCATATAATACGTTTCCAGTTGTCGGTCGAAGACTTCGTAGCTGAAAGTGGGTTGTAGTACAGTTTCTGTCATTGTCATTTTTGTTTGTTAGCCACAAAGATACACTTTTTCCCCGAACTTTTCCCTGTTCCCTTCGATTTTTTCCCTAAAATCCTCTTTTATCCCATGGAATCGCAGGGAAAACTTGGAATGCCCCTCCTCCTTTTATTATCTTTGCAACAGAAAAAACGGAAAGCGACGGAAGAGACGCAAAGATGTCGAAATAGACCGCACACCGCACAAAATGCATATAACTACTTATTATACTGCATCTTACAGAGTGCGGTCAGCCGACAGCACCGCACGAAGACCGCACGCCGACCACACAACTTTAATTATTAACTTTTTAAAACTGTAAAATTATGAATGAAACTATGAATGGTTCTGTTATCTATCTCGTTGAGAGTTTCCTGGAAGAAAATTACGCTTTCCGCCGTAATCTCTTGAACGGCAAGACTGAGTTCGCTGTCATCCACCCAGAAGAGGAGGATACAGCTAGTACTACGGAAGAGGAGTTGGTCAAAAAAGACCAAAAGGCTGATGTTCAGAATGAGATGGCTGAAGACCAGCAGAAGAAGGCTGTTGACCAGCAGGAGAAGCAATGGCAAGTCTTCACCAAGGAGGACTTCAACTCGCTCGTTCGCCGTGCCAAGAAACTCGGCATTGGCGGCAAGTCATCGCCTCGCAACGACATCGAGGAATACCTCGAAAGTATGGCGGTGCCTGCCTACGACCCTATCAAAGATTTCCTCGAAGCCCTACCAGAGTGGGATGGCAAAAATCATGTGGCAGAGCTCTTCGGCCGCATCCCTGGCATTACTAGCGAACAGCTCAGCTGGTGCGCCACTTGGCTTCGCTCTGCCGTGGCTCACTGGCTCCACATGGATATGCTCCATGGCAATGAGATTACTCCTATCTTCATTGGGCATCAGGGTTGCGGCAAGAGTACTTTCGCCAATCGTCTCCTACCAGAGGCGTTGCGCCAGTACTTCCTCGACCACATCAACTTCGCCAACAAGTTTGACTCGGACATGGCCCTCACCCACAACCTATTCGTCAACATCGACGAACTTGCCAACATGGGACCGTCACAACAGGGCAAGCTCAAGCAGACCCTCTCCAAGGTGAAGGTGAACGGTCGCCCCATCTTCGGAAAGAGTCAGGAAGACCGTCCTCGTTATGCGTCGTTCTTAGCGACCACCAACGACGAGCACCCACTCTGCGATACCACGGGAAGCCGCCGTTATATCTGCATCCGAATACCTGCAGGTAAGTTCATCGACAATGTTTCACCCATTGACTACGCCCAGCTCTATGCCCAAGTACTCTATGAGCTGAGAGAGCAGAAGACTCCATATTGGTTCAGCAACGACGAGGTGGCTCGCATACAGGAGAGCAACCTCCCTTACTTCAAGACCGACGATATGGACACGATGCTCAAAGCTTGTTTCCAGATAGCGGAACAGGAGGAAAAGGATGCCAAGTGGCTCATCATGACCGACATCTTCCAGCATCTTCATAAGCAATACCCTACCCTCGTCACCAACCACCAGACGAAGATTCGCATCGGACAAAGCATGAAGTACATGGGTTGCATCACCAAGCGAACCAACAAGGGCAGAGCCTATCTGCTGAAAATAAAATAGTGCGGTGTCGTGCGGAGGCTGTGCGGTGTTGTCCTGATACCGCACAGCACCAAACAGCTTATTAATCAACAAGTTAGTTATCTAGCAGTGCGGTGTGCGGTCGAATATAGTATCTCTATCCATTCCTGACCATATCGGCAGAACTTGATTGTGATTTCGCATGGCATGAAAATGCCTAACAAGGCATAGGAAAACGCGCATCGGTTAGTTCCAAAGACTGTCTGCCGAGGACAGGAAAACTGTCTTTGCGAGATAGGCTGACTGTCTTGGTGAGATAGGCTGACTGTCCTCGGCTGACAGTCTTTGCAACTAACCGACAGAATTTTCTAAAAGCCAGGCAGAATTTTCTAAAAGCCCGACAGAATTTTCAAAACGCCCCGTAGAATATCGCAAAACGCCCCGTAGAATATCGCAAAACGCCCCATAGAATATAGTAAAACACCGCCCATCAAAATACAATAATTCTCTAACAATCAAATAAAAATTTATCAATTATGTACAAAGCAAAGAACATCAAGAAAGATTCCATTTTGGATTACGCAGCATGCCCATTGGCATCTTGCAAGAAGAGCAGTACCTGTATCCGCTACGCCGCCTACCTCAAGGCGCAAGCAGAGAAAGAGAGTTTTAGCATTCTGAACACCAGTAAGTTTACAACATCCGATGAGGGATGCGAGCATTACCTCACCCCCGTGAAACAACGCATGGCTCGTGGTTTCTGTCGCATCTACGAGACTCTCCCCAAGTGCAACAGCCACTACTTTTGGACTTGCGTATCGTTTATGAACGAGACCTCCTGGTATCGTGCCAAGCGAGGCGACTTGTTGCTCACCCCCGATGAGCAACAAATCTTGCTCGCTGCATTCAGAAGAAATGGAGCCGACATGAGCGTCGGATTTGATGGGTATGTGGAAAAGGAAGTATTTTTATCAAATCAATCCGCATAAAGTTTCATCGTATCCTGTCTCGTAAACGCCAGTTCCTTATAGAAGTCACGGAGATAAGCAGAAATCTCTGCCTTGTCTTCTGAAGAGGCAAAGAGATTGTCGCTCAGCTGACGCTCCAAGGAAGTCAAGCCATCGGACAGCGACTCGATTTCTCCCTCATAGTCCCTACCGTCATCAGGGTTCTTGCGGATGCGATGATACTTGATGTCCTCGGCTAGGGCATTCTTCATCTCTACGAGCTTATCGGCGAAAGGAGCGAAAAGCGCACGAATCACGATGTTACGGATGGCATCCCGCTCCTCAGGCTCTTGCCAAAGACAATGATAGATTGGCAGGAGGTCGCATATCGCCACTTCTGCTCTATCTTGCATGAAGGCAGAGGTACGAAGCAGGCGAACGATGTTCTTCCATCGTCTATCACTCACATAGATGTTTCTGCGCTCAGCAGCCTCATCCACATTCACGGCTCTCAGGCTCTTGCGGATAGAAGAAATGACATCGAGCACAGCCTCGCTCACTCCTATCCCACTGAGTTGCTGAGTCCATTCGGCATATTCTTCAGCAGAAATAGCATTTGAATTCTTCACTCTTCGGTCTTCACTCTTCACTTCATTCGCTTCCAAAAGCATCGAACGGAAGTTCTTCTCCTGTTTGATCGGTCTGCTCTCGATGCGAATCACGAATCGGTCCCAAAGAGCTTCCAAACCCTCGCCCTTGGCTGGCAACTCATTGCTTGCAGCCACGAGGAGCTTCAAGGGAAGGTGCATCTCTCGATTGCCATTGCGGAAAATCTTTTCGTTGATAACGGTGAGGAGGGTGTTCTGAATGGCTGGCCCCGCCTTCCAAATCTCATCGAGGAAGACGACATCTGCCGTGGGCAAATATCCATCCACTGCACGCTCGTAGGTATCCGAAGTCTTCAACTTCTGAATGCTCACTGGTCCGAATATCTCATCGGGGGTGGAGAAACGAGACATCAGATACTCAAAGCTCTTTGCATCCTTGAAGGCGGTCTTCAACTGGCGAGCCACCATGCTCTTCGCCACTCCCGGAGGACCTAAAAGAATAATGCTCTCGCCTGCCAATGCAGCCAAGAGCGAAAGGGAAATTTCGGTTTCTTTCTCGTATATGCCTCGGTTCATCTCACCGAGCAATTGCTTAAATCTTTCCAGCATGAATATTTCTTCCTTTATAATTAGCCAACAAGTTTACTATACCTTATTTATATAGATACATAAACAAAATTTATATAGATACATAAACAAAAGAAGTTAAGGGACAAATCAACAAATGAATTATCCCTTAACTTTCCTATACTGTATTTGAAGTAGTACTTACCTTGTTCTCGAAGTACTACTAACTTTCCATTTGAAGTATATCTTACTTCCTTATCGAAGTACTACTTTACATTACCAACCTTGATAAGGTACTCTGCTATCTGAACAGCGTTCAAGGCAGCACCCTTGCGAATCTGGTCGCCAGTGAGCCACAAAGTATTGCCGTTGTCATCGGCCAAGTCCTTGCGGATACGACCTACATAGACATCGTCCTTGCCTGCGCTCTCCAAAGGCATTGGGTAAACGTAGTTCTGGGCATCGTCCTTGACAGTTACACCAGGAGCAGCCTCCAAAGCCTTGCGGATTTCCTCTACAGTCAATGGTTTCTCAGTCTCAAACCATACGCTCTCAGAGTGAGAACGAAGAGAGGAAACACGTACACAAGTAGCACTGGTGCGAACGTCAGAGTGCATAATCTTGCGAGTCTCGTTGTACATCTTCATCTCCTCCTTGGTATAGTCGTTAGGAGTCATCTTGTCAATCTGAGGGATGACATTGTAAGCCAACTGATGAGGGAACTTATTGATATGGTCTGTCTTGCCAGTCTCCACGAGATCCTTGTACTGCTGCTGAAGCTCAGCCATGGCAGCGGCACCAGCGCCAGATGCACTCTGGTAAGAAGCGATGTGAATCTTCTTGATGTGGCTCAAGTCATCGATAGGCTTCAACACGACTACCATCATGATAGTAGTACAGTTAGGGTTGGCGATGATGTTGCGAGGGCGGTTGAGTGCATCCTCAGCATTCACCTCAGGCACAACCAAAGGCACGTCGTCGCACATACGGAATGCGCTGGAGTTATCTATCATCACGGCACCATACTTAGTGATGGTCTCGGCAAACTCCTCGGAGGTGCCACCACCAGCAGAAGTGAAGGCAATATCGACATCTTTAAAGTCATCGTTATGCTGCAAAAGTTTGACCTCATAGTCCTTTCCCTTGAAGTTGTATTTTCGTCCGGCAGAACGCTCAGAACCAAACAACACCAAATCATCCATAGGGAAGTTTCTCTCAGCAAGGATGCGCAAGAATTCCTGTCCTACTGCGCCACTTGCACCAACAATTGCTACTTTCATAATCGAATCTTTTAATTTATAAAGTTGTTATAAGTATTTAAACCAGGAGATGCGAAAGGATGCCATCCTCATGCCGACGATTGCTTTTCTCCACAAATCCGCTGCAAAGTTAAGACTTTTTCTATTAAATCTAGCATAAAACCACAAGAAATGTTGCATTTTGCTGCAAATTTCTTCATTTTCCTTACATTATTGCAAGAATATACAGGATTTCAAAGGAAAATCGTTGCACAAACTGTTTTTGGAAGATTTCTCAAAATAGATACCCTTCAATTTGGTTATTCAAAAGAAAACTTGTATCTTTGTCCTCAAATTTACAATATTCAGCATGGAATGGCTTAAAATTACAACCAATAGTGAAATCATCAGGATTCCATCCGATGAGATAGTTTTCATCAAAGGTGATGGAAACTACTCCAACATATTCCTATCCAACGGCAAGAAGGAGAATGTGATTAGCCAGTTGCACAACGTGATGGACAAACTGTCCGATTTCGACTATTGCCCTTTCTACCGTGTGGGCAAAAGTCTAATCGTCAACAGAGATTTTATCTTCAAAGTGAACCCAGGGCTTCAGAAACTCATACTCTCCAACAGTCGATTAGAAAAGGACATCCTCATCACGGCTTCGAAAGAGGCACTCAAGGACTTGAAAGAAAAGTTGGAAAATGAAGGAAAGAAAGGAGGTAACTCATGAGAAAAGATAAAAACAAGAACGATGAAAAGTTTTTCATCCAAGACTTTGACGGTGACAGTCAAAAGGGACTTATCATTGTCGATGACGACAGCAATGTGATCATCGAACACGAAGCTCCCACTTCCAATGATGTTTCAGAGGCATCATCGAATACAAATTCCTCCACATACCATCGCCATAAATGGATGTGGATAGCCCTGGGTATCTTCGCATCTTTCGTATTCTGCTTTTCCGCATACTGCGGATGGCGACTCTATAATTACTATTATCATATAGGTGTACCTATCTCGGTTTCGCCAGAGGAGAATATCGCCAAACTATCAAAGCCCCATACCTCGGTGTCTTTTAAGAAAAAGGAAACGAAGCCTGAGATTGTCCTCACCTCCGACTCCATCCTTGGCGTGGCACTCAATATGTATGAACTAAAGAACCTACAGGCAGAGATTACCCTCACCGAACCAGACTCTACCGACAAGAGCGTATGGATGTATAGTCGCTGTGCCGACCATACCAGCGATGGCAAGTATTTGGGTAGCCTCGTGATGCAGGGCAAGGAACTCGCCTCTGATGCCTCTCGACTAGGATATTGCGCCATGGCAAACGGCAACATCGTACTCGGCATTTCTAGAAGCGACAAGGTGAAGGACTATGTAATGGAACATGGAGGAAGTTTCTTCCGCCAGTTCATCTTAGTGTCCGACGGCGTATTGCCACCAAAGTTCCAACTCCACGGCAAGGTGGAGCGCAGAGCCTTGGCTAGGACTTCCGACGACCACCTATATTATATAGAGACTCGCCACGCCGAGACCCTTTGGGATTTTGCCGATGCCTTGCGAGAATACGGCTTCGCCGATGCCATCTATATCACAGGCGGCAAATGCTACAGCTATTATCGTTCGACAGATGGCAAGCTCAATGCCATAGGCGATAGTACAGAACATGTGCAACAGCAATATAAAAATATCGTGCCTTGGATAGTGTTCAAGGCACGATAAAAAGGATTAACGATAATTCTCCCATTGCTTCCTACACAACT
Organism: Candidatus Segatella albertsiae; assembly: GCA_002451555.1. GTDB lineage: Bacteria > Bacteroidota > Bacteroidia > Bacteroidales > Bacteroidaceae > Prevotella > Prevotella albertsiae. Next base: position 23,320 of record DKCU01000133.1, on the reverse strand, counting down.
TTCTTTATGTAGATAAACTTTGGATAATGACCGAGTACACATAGAGTAACAGGGCAAATCCAAATGTCGCGAGTGAAGCCTTCTAGTCCATGAACATCATAGAAACTGCCGCCGAACAAGCTACTTGCCGTCTGCTCACACTCAAAGAACCCTTCATGTTTCTCACGTTTGCTTCGAGGAAGAACATCTACGGTTACATAGTTATGGTCTTCCTCCTCACATAGAAAATCAAGCAGTTTATTACTACCTGCCACCATTGCAAGATTATAGCGATCACCAGGCCAAGGCATGTCTATGTACCACAAATTGTCTTCTGGCTCAAAGACAAAACTAAGGCGTAAAGCCTTCTTGTGTACACTCAAAATTCCCTTGATGAACTTAGGTGCAGTTTTCAAACCTTTAAAAAACTTATTCAAACTCATATTTTATGAAATTTATAGTAAAACTTATATTTCTATCCTTTTGTTATTCTATTTTTAAAAGAATGTATCCAAAACTTCCTCAAACACATCATTCGGACTCACTCTATTGAAGAGATTCATAGAGGTGTTGAGTTTCATCACATCAACTCCGCTTCCCATGATGTATTCGATGTCCTTATCCTTGTGGAGTAATAGCGCCTTACAGCATTCACGGAGTCTATCACCCAGGACTTCATGTTCTACATAGGCTCTAGCTTCACCCTCACCATCCAAACCATAGTAATTTGCGTTGTGGCTATGACCGAGTCCCTTCTGTTGTGGAAAGATATACCATATCCAATGGCTTTGCTTTCGTCCACCCCTCAATTCTCTCAAAGCCTGATTATAGGCAAACTCAATAAATTCATCCACATCCTTTTTCAAGGTTTCTATACCACTCATAGAATCGATGGCGTAACTCATTCCCTGTAAACCATGTCCCTGTCCTCTGATGGCACCAAACTTCTCCAGGGCTGTTTTTGCCGCACCACTATCGTGATGTCCCATGGCATTGGAACCGAATACAAAAATTTCACCAGCGGCAAGACGACTGACAAAATGAGGGGTTACGCGAGTCTCTGGATTATTCGGCGATTTATCCAATTTTGCAAGTTCTTCTGCTTCCACCACAGGAACCATCTTCTTCCATTCCTCCAGAAACTCTTTCATGTCATATTTTAAGTTCCGAAGTTCAGAAGGCTTATATACGCCACTTTTTGCCACGTAATCCGCCACCTTCTTCTTCACCGTTGCCTCAGTCTTGAACTTTGCCATTTTCTTTGGATTTAACTTAAAGGTAAACGACTTATAGGTTTTCTTACCGTTGACCATTTCAAACTTGACAACTGAAATTCTTACTTCCTTACTCATTTTTTATCTTTTAGTTTTGACCACAAAGGTAATACTTTATCCGCAAACAACAATGACAGATAGGAGTTATTCGTATGAAACCATACGCAAAATGTACGAAATACAAGATCTTCGTTGAAATTAGAAGAAAATCTCATCAAACATTTGGTTGTTTAAAATATTAATCGTAATTTTGCCATAACAAATAATTACGATTATGAATGCAACAAATATACAATTAACACAAATGGACATCATCAGACAGATACTGAATGTATCAGACATGAATTTGCTTATCAGAATCAAGACTTTCCTCGCCAACAACAAGGAAAGCAACTTGACTTATACCAAGCAAAACTACATAACGGAAGAACTTCAAAAAGACATTGACGAAGCTCGTAAGGAATACAAACGTGGAGAGACCCTACACTTCGAAAGTGCAGCCGATGCTCAAAAATGGATGGAAGCACTATGAGATACCATATTGATTTTTCCAAATTCCATTACATACTCTAGACATCTATCTGCACATGACAGAATCATCTATGACATCTACAGAGATGAAGTTGTAGTACTTATCGTAAAGGCAGAAGGGCATTATAATGACAAATAATAATGTCCTTCTGAAGTTTTTTCTCAGTTAGCAATTTTATGTTTGCAATCCTCACACAGTCCATGCTTCATATAGAATGTATTCTTACTATGGGCATCCTGCATCAAGCACCTCACATCATCTTTCTTGCAATGTGGTAAGCCACGAGAGTGCAAGAACTCATGCATCGCCACTTTCCACAAATCATCCTTTCGCTTCAAACGATAAGTGGAGACCACGCAAGCATCGCCTGGGCGAAGACTCAAGCCCATGATGCCATAATTGTAATGTCCATGGATGGAAGTGGAGATGTCCCGATGAGTGAGACCGATGGACACGATTTCATCATTGCCCCCATGCTCGGCATGAAGCATCCCTAAGATTTTTCCTGCCCAATATCTGTTTCTCGGTTTATAGAGACATGAGTTAGGAATTTCCATCGGTTCTCCGATGCTTACAGAAGCATCCAAATAATCTTTGGGATGCGATGGAAAAATCTCACCCAAATGATTCACAAACTCCTTTCTTAACTGCTCTGCCTCTTGAAGAGAGAAATCTCCCAATGGCTGCAGTTCGATGACATACCCCAATGTAGGACAGCAAGGCATACTATCTGCAATAACCTCTACTATCTTACTTTGACTTCCGGTCCTATTGGAACAGTCTGCAAACAACATGGCTGCCGCAGCCATCATAAACAAGAATAACTTTTTCATACGCTATCGCTTTCTATTACATTACAAAGGTATTTTCACTATAAGACACTCTAAATGCAACCATTTTTACAGCATCAAGTTCTTCAGGGTCGTCCCATTTGCCAACCTACTCAAATCTACCCTTTCCCCAATGCCATGCAAATGCCCACGTTCTGAGTATTGCCAGATATTGTACTTGCCCTTTCCATCCACATAAGGAACAGCCTGATAGTTGGCAATGAAGAGGAGATAGCGATTAAACTGATGCCCCAACTCCTTATTATAGTAACTCTCGTTACTATAGATAATCGGATACTTGCCATAATGCTTCTTTACCAACTCGGCAAACACCCTCACACTATCTTGCAACTGCTTGCCCTGCCATTTTCCGTTGATTCCTTTTTCCTCCACATCCAATACAGGAATCAAGTCTTGCTCATTCTTCTTCACCGTCTTTTGAAAAGTCAAGAACTGAGCGGTGGCAGAAGACTTCGAAGTAAAGAAGTGGTACGAGCCTACCTTCAATCCAGCCTTTCTTGCCCCATTGACATTTCGGCGATAAAGCCTATCCACATACCCCTTTCCGACAGTGGCTCTAACATATACGAATTGGATTTTCTTGTTTTTAGCCACCTCATTCCATTTGATGATTCCATTATGCTTCGACACATCTATACCATCATACCCTCCCTTGGTATAAGGCTGCCCTTTCAGCCTATCTACAAAAACATCAGAATAAGAAGATGCTCGCCAGAACATCTTCCTCACCAAATACGGATTCACGGCATACATAATGCCAAGCACGATGCCTACCAACACAATCAAGCTGGCAAGCGAAAACAAAGAATATTTCAGTCCCTTCTTCATATTTTCAATAATTCGCTATTAATATGATTTTTTTCTTCAAAGTTTACGTTACGCAAAGGTAATATTTTATACCGAAACCACAATGAAAACAAGGGGACACTTGTACGAAATGGTAGGAAAAATGTATGAAACACTTAAATATCATAGTACAATTTGATTTTATTACAAAAACTCTTGGTCGTTTGAAATATAAATCGTAACTTTGCAACAAACATATAATTAAAACTTTAGTCATTCCGACAAATGAAAGAAAACGACCCAACCATAACAGCTATTCGTGAATGTTTGGCCAAAAATATGCCTCCTCACGGAAAAGCGATGCTATTTGGCTCACAAGCTCGTGGCACCGCAAGGAAAGATAGCGACTGGGACATCCTTGTTATCCTAGATAAAGATATTCTCCTTCCTACAGATTATGACAACGTAACCTTTCCACTAACCATGTTGGGTTGGGAAATCGGAAAAGAAATCAATCCCGTCATGTACTCTGCCAAGGAATGGCAGAAATATAAAATCACACCATTTTATAAAAACGTAGAAAAGGAGGGCATACAATTATGGGGCTAACAAATGATGAGCGAAATTCGCTTGTTGAACTTCGCTTAGACAAAGCTAAACGTTTTCTTAGTGAAGCAGAACAAATGCTCAACATGGAATTATGGGACATGGCAGCCAATCGTTTCTATTACGCTTGTTTCCATGCTGCACAAGCCTTGCTTGTTTGTTATGGTTTATCCGCTCATACCCATGCAGGAACTTTGGGGGTATTTGGTATGCACTTTGTCAAACCTGGTATCATAAACAAAGAATTGGGAGCATTCTTTTCTAGAATGGAACAACTTAGAATGAAAGCCGATTACAACTGCGAATATGATGTTTCAAAAATCGACGTTGTATCAATGAGTGAACCAGCCCATGCTTTCATTACTACCATTGAAGAGCTAATCCTAAAACAAGTTTGAATTTGGGTTAACTCTTCAAATTTCATTCCATTCCATCATTATCTTACTACATCATTTATATTTTGCATAAACCATCACAGGTTTTCTCCTTGAAGACTGGCGATAAATCTCCATCACATTCGCCACGCAATCCCTTGATACGGTAAAGCACCCACGACTCTCAGAGCCAATCGGGATATACTCCCTCTCACCAGAGAACCTCGTCACCTTTCCTGCCGAATGAATCAAGATGCCACGAGCCTCAGCAAGATAGTTGGTCTTGTCAAGACCACGAAGCCGAATGGAGTTCTTGAACTTCCGTCCCTTCCCTACCATCACATATCGTCCAAGACTCGAACATCCACTACCAAACTCATTACTAAACTTTGGCTTGGCATCCGTATTTCCCTTGCCACTTCCGTGCATACAATAGCTACTCAATACTCGCTTGCCTCGCTGCAAGTCATAAATGAAGAACCGTTTCTTACCCGAAGGGATGGAGAAATCCACCAAGATGTAATAATCTGCGCTATACCCTCGCCGCTCGCAAAAGTCCCTCACTTGCGCCAAATTCTCACAATCCACCTTTCCATACCATTCCTTCGCATCGACATAACTCTTATACATAGGCTTCGTGAAGCGATTATATATAGGAGGGAGAAATGGGATGCAAAACAGCAACAATCCTACGACTAAAGCAAATACCAATAGTTTCTTCTTCATCGTTTTATTATATCAATAATGTCTTAACTCATTCTTCCCGAAATGGAAAACAGAAACCCAGAGGGTACTCTCATCCCCATCGAAGAAGAACCACGGATTCTCCAAAGGATTCAGATTGCGAACGATATGCGCCTCCCTTGCTGGCGTATTTCCCTCAGCACACATTATCGCCACTTTCTTTCCCATGCGAGCCACATCCACCACAATCAGCGCATGCCCCATCTCCTCCAACTTTCTGGCAGGATAGACAAGCACATCACCAGGCTGCACCTCACTAATCTTACGAGGTTCCGTCTCTCGACTCACAGAGAAAGTACTGCAACAGCCATAGGCATTCCTCAAATACTTCTCCAAAGCCTTGCGAGAACCACCACCCTGATATTGCAACCGCTTGCCGTTCACATCCGTAAAGCGAATCTCCGAATATCGCCCTTGACTAAAGAGGTATTCACTACGAAGTCGCATCGTCATGTCGGCACACTGCTCTGCTTTGCTCAACATCGGCAAATCTATCACACCTGTGGATAACCATTGATAGTGAGCGTTGCCGCCAGTATATAGCTTCACCTTGCTCCCTTTCTTTTTCAAAGGAAGTTCCCGAAGCCAAGCCGCATAACTACCTTGTGGAGCCTCAACCCTCGAATAACCTATCGGTGCGGAAATATCCCCGATGGTCTTGGCGTTCCACGGATTGCTTGTCTGCGAATACCACCATACGCCACCTGCCGCAACAACTCCCAAGAGGAGCAAGCAGCCCAACACTTTCAATATTCTTTTCTTCTTCATAATCTTGTCTTGTTATTGGTTTCGACTACAAAAGTAAAGGATTATTCTGAAACCACAATGCAAGCAAGGGGATACTTGTACGAAATGGTAGGGAGAATGTATGAACCTGTTCGTTGGCACTAGCTACCACTCATCTTTAGAGCCTTCTTCGTAACCACGTTCATATCCTTCTTGCTTTCCTTGTTCCATTCCATCCTTATAGCCTTTTTTGTAAGCATCGTCCTCATCATTAGAATACACTCGTTCACTTTTGATTTTTTCTTTTAGTGATTCATTTTCACGAGGAGCCCAAATGTTATCTTTACTCCAAACATTTCCATCTTTATCCTTATACTGATGTACAGGATCAAAAGACGGTTTCATATCCTCAACAGAATATACACCATTAGTAGATTTCTTTCTTTTCTTATCGCTTCCACAAGAAATACAAATGAAAGCAATCAAACAATAGAGAATAATTTTCTTCATAATTTATAGCTAACGTATTATTTCTTCCACAACAAAACACCCTTCAAACAAGACTTCCCACAAAGGATTATCAGAAGCCATGCCACTCCAATATTCATATTCGTCTCTTCCTGTTTGTTTCGTACCATCCATCCATTTATTAATGATATTTTGATCACATTTGACATACTTACCTTGCAACAGACTTATTTTCACCACTTGGGCATTTTCCATAATCTCATTTCTAAAAACCAACGCATCTGTCTTTTCCATAAAGAAAAATGCACAAGATAATCTTGACGGATAATCAGAAAAATCTTTTTTTCGAATTTTCTCGTAATCATATTCTGCCAAACCTTTCAATGGTTCTTCCGATGATTTTATTATACACCTCGAAAAAGTCTTCGTGTTTATAACTTCACCCTTATTCCATTTTTCATCATCACAACAATATTTATGAACATGATAAAACTCATCTTCAATTCGTTTTGTAACTACAGTTAGGGACATATTTTCTTATTTTTTACAATTCACTTCTTTGTTTAGAAACCGTTTTACTTACAACCAGAATACTCAGTTCATACAAGCCATACATTGGCATCATTACCATAAAGCAAGTGAACAAATCTGGGGGAGTGATTACCGCTGCAACTATACCTATCAAAACAAAAGCATGACGACGAAACTGTTTCATCGTTTTCGCTTCCATGATATTCATTTTTGCCAAAAAGAAAGACAAAACAGGAAATTGAAAAATCAATCCCATCACCAATGCCAAACTCATAAATGTTGAGATATAGGAATCCAATGTTATTTGGTTCTCAACACTCGCAGCCACTTGGTAAGTTCCAAGAAAACGCAAGGCAAAGGGAAACAAAACAAAATAACTCATCAACACTCCCAACATAAACAACAAGTATATTGCTACTGCTACCAAAGCAGAATACCGCTTCTCATTTTCATACAACGCAGGAGCTATGTAACGATACAATTCCACCACAATATAAGGTAACACTAACAGCAACGCCAAATAGACCGATGTTGAGACATGCACCATAAATTGACTTGATAACTCTGTATTTATCAACTTAACCGTATAAGGCTCAAAATGAAAATCCGAATCAATGACATTAGCCAAAGACTCCACTATACGATAAATTATAAAATTACTATTTTCAGGAGCCAACAACAATCGGAAGGTTGTATCCTTTGCACAAAAAATGACAATAGACAAACACAACGTTATGCCTATGATACGAAAGAGCATCTTGCGAAATACCTCAAGATGCTCTCCAAATGTCATCAGACTATCTTTCTGATTTTTCCCATCCCTCATTGCTTACTCTGATTATTTTTTATTTTCAGAAGATAGTTGTTCCGAATCAGAAACAGAAGGAGAAGATTCTGATTCCGTCACTTCTCGCATTCCCTCCTTGAAACTCTTGACACCTTGTCCTAAACCTCGCATCATCTCAGGAAGTTTCTTGCCACCAAACAACAACAATACCAAAGCTGCAATAAGCAGCAGTTCCGATGTACCTATCATCAATACCAAGTTTTCCATAAGTCTATCCTACTAAATAGATTTCACATGTATCAAAATTGATTTCCCAGTTGCCGCCATCAATGCTTTCCCATTGATATTTTGCAGCCATTCTGTCCCACCATGCTTGAAACTTTGTACCAGTCTCGCCCAAGTCCTTTACTAATTTTTCATACAATTCTGTATTATCAGCTGTCAAGACCTTAGCTAATTCATTCAAGCCATTACGGCGTTCATATAATTGCTGTATCTCATTTCTTTCATCAGGCATTACTGTGCCTATCATTTTTCTAATTACCATAATTCAAATTCTTTAAAAATACGATTCATTTCTTAGGAGAATTACTCCATTCTTTTCTCACATCAAAAGGATCTAAATAAGTTATCTCCTTAATTTCATCAAACTCTGATAAGAACGGGCCACACTTACGAATGTCATCCAATAACTCTCTACTTGCATTTCGTTCCAAATGCGCCATCACACATTGCTCATGACTTGGAGTATTCACCTCATACGTTGTTTTACGGTTAAGCCAAACACAACGTTTGCATTGATATGCATCACAATGACGACATATCGGTGCATGGTCTATTTTATACAGTTGCGGATTTTTTATATCCAAACCATGCTGTAAATCCCCGATAGATTTCTTCAACCTACCCAAACCATCCTCATCATCCGTCAGATAAAAGGCTGGGCATACATAGAAGCTTCCATCTGGTGCTAAAGTTATCGAACTATCACCTGCACCGCAATTATTCATGCTATCAAGCATCATCCTATCCGTCAATAGGTTCAATTGGACAAACTTGTTAGAGTGGTACAAAGTTTTCACTTTCTCTGACAACATTTTAAGCACATTTGAATATTGTTCAAAATCAGATTCAGCAAAATCCTCAACATCCGTAATCACAATATTCAAGCGTTCTACATTCCCCAAAATCTGTACAACATCATGGATATGAGCAAGCAAAATTTTCTTATCAAGTCTTAGCACATAAGAAACGTTATTTTTGAATGTCAAGTCCTGCCCTTCTTCAACTCCATCCAACACAATGACATCCGCCCCATCACTCTTGCTCGAAGGTTTGATATTGATATGGTCTATACCATCAATAACATCCATATACTCCTTAGGCAAATCATATTTTGGATAGACAAACTGAATATTCAAATTTTCCTTCATTGCATAGATGATTCCTGATTTCAATGTATCAAGTGGTATCAACTTACGTATCTGCTTATGGTTTCCATAATGACAGAAAGACACAGAAGTATCATCTAACAATATTACCATATATTGAATCATTCCTCACCACCTTTCTCCAATTTACGATACAACTTATTCCAATAATAATTGTTTGCCCTTACTCTCGCCTTATGCATCTTACATATAGCCGTAGAACGTTGAAAAATTGTAGGCGTATCAGCAGCATCATAGTTTTCACCTTGACACCAAGCACAACCAGCAGCCACATCACAATCCACACATTCTTGTACAGATTGGGTACATCTATCCAATGTCAAGAAAGGACGAAGTTTGTTCTTATCTATCCCATCATGAACATTACCAATAATCCAGGCTTTCTTGTTACGCAAGGAATACTGTGCAAAACGAGTACAAGGATAGAAATTGCCTTCGGCATCCACCGCAAGCATCTGACCTGCACCACACCAATTTTGATTGTGAGTAATACAATCCAATGGTTTTCCTATATGTTCCATGAAGAAAGAACATACATTATCCTTATATAAGTCTTTCTCAATAATGGCATCTGCCAAAGCTACGAGTTGACTCTCAAAAAGAATATCATCACCATATTTCCAAACATCTTCGAAGACACAATTTATATTTACCTCGTGAATTTCTAAAGAATAAAGATGAAGCACACTCTCTTTTATATAAGGTATATCTGCACTACTAATTGTTACTTTCGTACCTGCATCAGGGAATTGCCTCAACCACAAAGGAATGTTCTTGGCAACATCCTCATATGAACCTTTCTCTTCTTTTGGATTAGACAATACTCCCTGCTCCATCTCTTTGATTTTCCAAATACGATTGAGGTCATGCTTGCGCTTTGTTCCATCAATAGTGATACCTATGCTCAAATGAGAATGATTCTTCTTGATAAAGTTCTGCACTTTTTCCGAAGCATAGTTGATGCCATTCGTAGAGAAAGAAAAGCGATATGAATTAAACCAATGGTGATTTCTACGATACATTTCAACTTTAAGATAATCACAGATTTTATCAATCAAGTCTATCTCTAGGAAAGGCTCTCCACCTATAAAATCCCATATCACACTCTCTTCTTTCATATCCTCTTCATGATCAAGAATATAATCAATAGCAGTCTTAGCTACCTCCCAAGACATACGTTCTTTCGTATTTTTCCCCACGAGGTAGCAATACTTACAGGCAAGTTGACAATCCTTAGTGACTATAAACGTAATATTCTTAGCCATTCCAGATTGCCACTCTTCTCTTCGTTCCTTTATTTCATCCATGATTAGTAAGATACAAATACAGCGCCACCAGAACAACCACGAGAGCAACCTAAGCCACAACGTCCGCTACAAGTTCCAGTACAATCTCCACGACAGTTACCACTACAACCACGGCTACAACCACCTGTACAAGTAGATAAGCAGTTGTTTCCACAGTTATAATAACACTGATTCCGACAGTCCATGCCACAACTTTGAGCACAACCTATAGAACATTCTGTAACACAAGATTGAGCACATCCTTGTCCACAACCATTGCCACATGAACTTGTACACTCTCTGGAACACCCACCTGAGCATCCATTTTCACAACTTCCTTTACAACCTTTACACTGGCCTTTACAGCCATTTGTACATGTTGTAGTGCAAAGACCATAACAAGAGCCATTACAGGATTGCGGTGGTTCTTCTTTTGCCATCTCATGGGCTACCAAGCCACTTGGAAACATCATGCATCCAAGTATTGGCAAAACTCTTTTGGCAGCATTCTTAAAGAATTCTCGCCTTGATTGAATATCCTTATTCATATTACCATCTATATTGTCCACTCATGTATTCCATTCCCTTATTCTTCCATAAATTCCAATGTACAGTAAGTCCGAAAGCGACTCCACTTGGGAAGAAGAAATTCAATGTTCTCACCTCATCATCATCTGTATAATGCAATTTACACGTAACTTTATCTGAAACCAATTTCATTGGACGATTTTCAGCCTCTGCCCATGGTTTGGCACAAGGAAAACCAGCTTTTTTTAAAGCAGACTTCATATCTGGGTAATCATCGCTTATGTAATATTCAAAAGTAGCAGTACACTCTTGCCATCCTCCTTGTTTTTTTAAGGCTTTCCATTCCTTTTTAGGCAGTTGAAACAATTGTTTGTCCAAAGAAAAACGAAAATAGAAATCTTTTGGCTGTTTGTCATAAGGATAAGCGTACACCCACCCTTGACTATGATAATACACCCAATAATTTGAATGCCAATTATTCCATGTATAACTTTGGATCACCTGCAAAAGTGTGTGGATTGATATACTAAACCAATCATCTTATCGTTCTTTTTAAAATAAAGACTGAAAAGATGAAAGAATATATAGCACTTGCAACTTGCATCCTCCCAGAAGGAATGTTAGATTGGTTTAATCTGAAAGATGTGCGTCTTACTTCGAACAATGGTAAGACCTCAATCCACATATACCTCGACGAAAACGAGAAGACTCCTGATGCGCGAACCGACTTACGCCCTAATGGTTTTACTCGTGAAAGTGTATTCCATGACTTTCCCATTCGTGGTCAAGAAGTCCTCCTTCATATTCGCCGTCGCCGTTGGCTTGATAGCGAAGGAAGCAATGTCATGACTGCTTGTGAGTTCGTACAAGAGTCCACCCGCTGCTCCAAGGAGTTGGCGGCTTTTTTAAAAGATGCGTTTGGAGACGCACCCTATAACGGCCCGTTCGTTTGAGAAAGACTATTTCATAGATGGCGACGCCTTTGAGAGAGCCTACAAGAAAACAATCAGTGGATTCAAGGTATGGGCGGAGTCTAAGCATGCGGAGGAATGGCTGATATTTCCAGAGAATATCGGTCCGTACTTATGTATAGATGAGACTTGTCTTTCCACAGGAGAAGTATATACCATCGTGTCCAACAAAGATGCACATGGTAAGAAAGGGTGCATTGTTGCCATCATAAAGGGTACGAAAGCACGAGATGTCATCAAGAATCTCAAAAGGATTGATTCACTGTTACTTGCTCAGGTAAAAGAAGTTACGCTTGATTTTTCGGAAAGTATGCATAGCATTGTCGAGGCATGCTTCCCTAATGCCATGATTACCCTTGACAGATTCCATCATCAGCAATTTTGTCTTGAGGCTGTACAGGAAGTCCGCATTGCTTTCAGACGTGAAGAGATGACTCGTGTGGCTAATGAAAGGGAGGAGTTTCGCCTTATGTTGAAAGCCTTCGCAGAAAAAGGTGAAACGCCAACAGACAAAGACGGAAATCCTATCCGTCTCAATGCAGCATACCATCCAGAAAAATTAGAGAATGACGAGACTCGTGCCGAGATATTGGCACGCAGCAAATACTTGTTGATGATGTCGCCAAACAAATGGACTGACCCGCAAAAGAAACGTGCAGCCATCTTGTTTCAAGAATATCCAGAAATAGAGAAAGCCTTTGGTCTTTCCCATTCACTCCGTATGATATTTTCCAAAAGATGCTCCAAGGAGGATGGACGCAGGAGCCTCAAGAAATGGTACAAAGAGGTTGGGGAATATGGAAATAAGGCTTTCAATGACATTGCTGCCGCTATGTATGACAAGGAGGACGAGATACTAAACTATTTTGTCAACCGTTCTACCAATGCTGCGGCAGAATCTCTCAATGCTAAAATCAAACAGTTCAGAGCGCAGCTCAGAGGCATCATAGACAGGAAATTCTTCTTGTTTAGGCTTACTAAAATCTATGCCTAATCCACACGCTTTTGCAGGTGACCCATAACTTTCCATACAAGAAAAATCTTGAGCAGTTCCCAATAAACAAGAACTCAAAAGAAAGAATAAAAATAAATATCGTTTCATATTTCTTACTTTTTCTTTAACAAATATCGATCCATTATTTCAGATACTTGAGAATCCAAGCTTCTATCACATATGATTTCCCCATTATGCCATACTCCTATAGATTCTAACTCTTGAACTAGTCCAGCTATTTTTTGAGGAGAAACCTTATTTACATCAACGAGCAATTTTACTTTCATCCTTGTAATTGTTCTATATTAGTTTTCCCTTATTTTTCAAATACTCAATTGCCGTTATCACTACATCGACACGGTCTTGAAAGACTTTTTGATCTTTCTCTTCTTGGTTTGAGTAAAGTTCAAAAAGCCAATCCTTAGCATGTTCCCGACCAACAGAATCATCCATTATATTTGCATAAAGATAATCCATCAACTTACGATAGCTTCCAGCATTGCCAAAAGGATTGGCATATGTATATGAAGCATTCTCCACCTCATCCTCCAAGATTTTCTTGGCTACTTCTACAGCGTTCTTTTCCATAAATTTATTTTTAACATTAATAATTTTGTAAAGAACAAGCAAATAAAGGCGTGACACTATTGCCTATTACTGGGATAGAGGTTGTGGAAAGACCTGTCAGCAAGTAATACGGCAATAGCCCACGCCATGAGGTATATCGACACTTTCCCTTAAAGAAAAGGTACAATAATCCTTATGCGTGAGCAGAATTGCATATTATCTTTGCTGACGTTGAAACTTCCACATTTCTATCGCAAGATAACGCTCAATACGCTCATTCATTCGAGTCTTCTACGCAGCCGTTCTTTTCCGTCTGCTCCAACTCTACCGCAAAAGTAAGCAATATTCTTGATACCGCCAAACTTTTCCGCTACTTTTTCATCTTATAGGCTACATTTTCTTGAAAACCTAAAGAAAAGGCATCGGAGAGTGCCACTGCCGAAAAAGAAAAACTTCCACATTTCTATTCCATGGCACATCTCCAACGCCTACATCATCTATGCTTCCTCTAAGTTGTCATTTAATTCTTCACTACCGTTCCTTTTCTTGCATTCACCGTAAAGTTGCCAAGGGATGACTTCACCTTATACACGCCATTCTTAGCACTTACCACCTTGGCAGACATCCCCATAAAGCGGATGCCGCCATCCTTCTTCTCGATGGTGTATCTACCGAAAGGAGTAGCCACGACGATATGGCTCTTCGTGTTCTCCACCACTCCATGCACCGTACCCGATTGAGCTTGCTTCACTTGCTCTGCCACGCCCTTCACGGTATTTGCCACATCAGTGTTATCACTCTTCGCAAAACTGGTTGTTGTGGTAGCTACTACCATCAACAACGAAATCATAATCTTCTTCATACCTTAATTATATATTATAGGGTTCAACATTTCTTTTTCCACGATAGCCTTCAACCCAAGCCATCGTTTCTTTTCGACAACAAAGAAAATGCAAACGAGCGCAATGAAAGCTTGCTTTCAAATTGCCGAATGCAGCTTTTCTTATGCAAAAGTATGAAGAAAATCGACACCAGCCAAACTTTCCGACATCGTTCGTATGAAATACCCTCCATGCTGTATGAAATGAAAAACGGATGCTTGACTCCATTCTTCAAGCATCCGTTTTGTAAAAAAATCACGAACCTTTTTTACGTGAACTCATATTACTTATCCTAAATAAGCCATCATTTCACGTATGGCTTTCTTCAATATATCCAACGCTATTGCTTTATCGTATTGCATAAATTCCATCTCGCTCTATTTGTGACTTAAAGAAAGGATTCATATTTTTATGGATGCGTACCACATCTACCGAACATTTGAACAGCCTCTCCAAAAAATCCTTCAAATCTGCCAACAAGAAAGGATTGGGTGTTTCAGTTTCCACACAAACATCCAAATCACTTTGCTCTGTTTGCTCATTTCGAGAAACCGAACCAAAAATACGCAAGGTCTTGATTCCAAAATCTTGCGTAATTTTAGAACTATTCTTTCTTATTATAGATATGTAGTCTTGAACTGTTCTCATATTGCTAGTAATTTACACAAGGCAAAAGTAAGCAATATTCTTGATACTGCCAAACTTTTCCGCCACTTTTTCATCTTATAGGCTACATTTTCTTGAAAACCCAAAGAAAAGGCATCAGAGAATGTTTCATTTTACTTTCCATCCATCATTCGTTCCCGTCTTAGACGAGAAGTTGCAACCTATCGGATAAATAGTCCTATCATCTGCTGCATATTTATACTAATGACGCAATTCCTTGCTTAACTTCATCATTAGGAAAATCCAAAAGATAAGAATCAAAATCCATATTCCAATCCTTGATGGTTAAATAGCCATTCTGATAAAGCAAAGGCAACAATGAATTCATTTCTGGATTATATCCCATAAAACTACACGGCAAATAATACTTCCCTGTCAATTCATTCAGATTTTCCTTGCAATGAGACAGCAAACGTACCAAATAAGTAGGAGTACCTGTGGCAAACCAGTAGTCTGCCAGAATCTTCTTGCTCAGCGTGTTCAAGATGCTAAACGGATTGTAAATGTCGAGCATATTCGGACTGAAATGATAACCGTCGAACTTACGTTTCAACCTATATTTCATCTCCTCCTCCGACATTTTATATCTCGCAGCCATCGCCTTGATTTGTTCATCAAAGGTTGTATATAGTTCTTCCTTGGTGATACCACAGAGAGCCTCGTAACGCTCATCCATACTGATGTCATCTGGCTGGTTGAATCCACTGAATACACTCACCTGAGAAAATTTGGTAACACCCGTCAAAAGGACAAACTGCAAATCGGCATCAGCAGCTTTGAAAACGGAATAGAAACCTTTCAACACCTCTCGATTCCAATCCTCCAACTTTCTTTTCTGATCATTGATTGTAATATACAGGTCTTGGTCTAAAACATCCAACATAGGTTTATCATACTCATCTATCAAGACTACAGCACGAAGACCCGTCTTCTCATGGGCAGCCTTGAGAACAGACGCAAAGCGACTCCCCAAGCCTTCGGCAAACTCATCCCGCCCATATATCTTTTCCTGGCGTTCCACAAAGCCCAACAAGGTTTTATCCAACATTCCCGCATCCGTAAAATTAATGCCATTAAAGTCTATATGAAACACAGGATACTGCTTCCATTCCTTCTCCAGTTTATCAATGGCAAGCCCTTTGAACAACTCCCTCTTCCCCTCGAAATAGCACTTCAAGGTAGATACGAGCAAGGACTTTCCGAATCGTCGAGGACGACACAGAAAGTAAATTTTACCAGTAGTCACCAAGTCATGGACTAACGAAGTCTTATCAAGATAGACATAACCTTCTTCTCTGATTTGCTCAAAGCTCTGTATTCCTATAGGATATTTCATATTGCAGCCTTTTTAATATAACTAGATGCAAAGTTACGAAAAATAATGGAACAAACAAAAAAACACAAAATATTTCACATGATAATAGGATAAAATACCAAAAACTTTGTCCTTTCAAGAATTATTCGTACTTTTGCAAAAAAAACAAAAGCCTATGCTGAACATCGCCCAATACTTCCCGATAACCGACCCTACGTTGATTTTCTTCGTAGTGCTACTCATCATCCTCTTTGCCCCCATCATCATGGGCAAGCTTCGTATTCCCCATATCATTGGCATGGTATTGGCGGGCGTACTCGTCGGCAAATATGGACTGAATATCCTGGAACGTGATTCCTCATTCGAGCTTTTCGGAAAAGTGGGGCTCTATTACATCATGTTCCTCGCCGCCCTGGAGATGGACATGGAGGGCATGAAGAAAACGAAGTCACGGTTGCTTATCTACGGACTGCTCACTTGTTTCGTGCCTTTCATCCTCACTTATGGCATGAGCATCAACCTCTTGCACTACTCCACCAAGGCGTCCCTGCTCCTGAGTTGCATCATGGCATCCAACACCCTAATTGCCTATCCTATCGTATCGAGATATGGCCTCCAACAGAAGCCGAGCGTCACGCTGAGCGTTGGCTCAAGCATGCTCTCGCTCTTGATTTCCCTCGTCATCTTGGCAGGACTCGTCGCCTCTTTCAGCGAGCACGACGGCATACTCTTCTGGATGTTGTTCGCCCTCAAGTTTGCCGCCTATTGCGGATTCATGATATTTCTCATACCAAGACTTACCAGATGGTTTCTGCGTAGATACAGCGATGCCGTGATGCAGTTCATCTTTGTGATGGCGATGCTCTTCATGAGTGCAGCACTCTCACAGATTGTTGGCATCGAGGGAGTCTTCGGCGCTTTCTTTGCGGGTCTCATATTAAATAGATATATACCGCATGTGTCACCGCTGATGAACCGATTGGAGTTCATTGGCAACGCCCTTTTCATCCCATATTTTCTGATAGGTGTGGGCATGCTCATCAATGTCAGTTTGCTCTTCCAAGGCGGGCATATCCTCTGGGTAGTCTTCTGCATCGTATTCTTCGGTACCTTGGGAAAGGCCATTGCCGCATACGCTGCATGCCTCGGGTTCCGCTTGCCTTTGTCATCGGGGCACATGATGTTCGGCTTGACCTCTGCCCATGCCGCAGGCAGCATCGCCATGGTGATGGTGGGCATGAACATCCTCGTCGGCAAGAACACATACCTGGTCAATGACGATATGCTCAACGGAGTGGTCATCATGATACTCTGCACCTGCATCATCTCTTCCATGCTTACCGATTGGAGTTCTCGCAAGATTATCCTCCGAGACAAGGAACTGCCTGACGCCGAGGATGACAAGAAGGCTAACGACGAAAAGATTCTTATTCCTGTACGTTATCCAGAATATGCAGACAACCTGATGAGCCTGGCGCTCTTGGTAAGAAACCAGAAGTTGAACAGAGGATTGGTTTGCCTGAACGTGGTATATGACGACAAGGATATGAGATACAACCAGGAACAGGGCAAGCGACTCTTGGAACATTGCAGTCAGGTGGCTGCTGCTACCGACGTGATGACACAGACGCAAGTGCGCATCGCCGCCAATATCGCCAACGGCATCAAGCATGCCTTCAACGAGTTCCAATGCTCCGAGATTATCATCGGTATGCACATGCACCCAGAGATTTCGCCTAAGTTCTGGGGCGAGTTCCATCAAAGTCTGTTCAATGGCTTGAGCCGTCAGATCATCATGGCACGCATCAAGCAACCTCTCAACACCATCCGAAGAATCCAAGTAGCAGTACCTTCGAGGGCGGAGTTTGAACCAGGTTTCTATCGTTGGTTGGAACGTCTCACCCGAATGGCAGGCAATCTTGATTGCCGCATCCAGTTTTATGGCAGGAGCGAGACATTGTCACTCATCAACGAATACATCCAAAACCGTCATCACGAAGTACGTGCCGACTATGTCATGATGAAGCATTGGAACGAGATGCCGCAGTTAGCCTCCCAGATTTCCAACGACCACATGTTTGTCGTCGTGACAGCTCGCAAGGGAACGGTATCTTACAAGACAGCATTGGAACGTCTGCCAGAGGAACTTACCAAGTTCTTCTCTGGCACCAATCTCATGATTATCTTCCCAGACCAATATGGTGATGCTTCAGGCGAGCAACTCACCTTTGCCGAGCCTCAGCACCAAGAAGAGATAAGTGCCTACGAAGCATTCAACCTATGGGTCAAGAAGAAAATCAAGAGATAAGACGGTTAATATCAATAACAAAACAAATAAGATGGACATGGAGGAGCTTTTATGCTCGAGCATGTCCACCTTATTATATTTTATCAATCCTTAGGTATGCCCAACCAAGTAAATAATGGATCCCCAATGTGCCAATAAAAAAGGGAGGCAAACCTCATCACAAGGTCCGTCTCCCCTACTTATAGTTATAAATAACCGATATTACTTGCTCAAGAACTTATCTACCTGGGCTGCAATCTTGCGACCGCTTGCCATGGCTCTCACTACAAGAGAAGCTCCGTTGGCAGCATCACCAGCCACGAAGACATTCTCGGCAAACTCTGGCTGCTGTGGCTTCAAGAAGCCCATTGCCAAGAACACAGCCTCTGCTTTGATAATCTCTGGCTCACCAGCCTCAACCATCAATGGGCGACCGCCCTCTGGGTTTGGCTTCCAGTCGATAGGCTGTACCTTGACACCGGTCAACTTGCCGTTCTTGCCCAAGAACTCCAAGGAGTTGATGTTCCAACGACGTGTACATCCTTCCTCGTGGCTGGATGTAGTCTTGAGGGTGCGAGGCCAGTTTGGCCAAGGATTCTTAGGATCCTCAGGACCTTCCACTGGCTTAGGCATAATCTCGATCTGGGTTACGCTCTTGCAACCCTGACGATGTGCGGTACCGATACAGTCGGAACCCGTATCACCACCTCCGATGACCAAGACATCCTTGCCCTTGCAATTAACAAGCTCTTCCTTCTTGAACTCCATGCCTGCGAGAACTCGGTTCTGCTGAGAGAGCAATTCGAGGGCGAAATAAACACCCTTCAATTCGCGTCCTGGAATTTTCAGGTCACGAGCGGTAGGAGTACCTGTGGATACCACGTAGGCATCGAAGCCCTCCGGCAACTTGGTGACATCAATCTTCTCATTGTATCTGAACTCGATGCCCTCTTCCTCCAACAGGCGGAGACGGCGGTCGATGATGCTCTTGTTGAGCTTGAAGTTAGGAATACCGTAACGCAACAAGCCACCTGCGTTCTCACGTGCCTCAAACACTGTTACCTTGTATCCCTTGTGGTTCAACTGGTTGGCTGCTACCAATCCCGCAGGACCAGCACCGATGACAGCCACCGTCTTGCCGTTGCGCTCAGGAATCTCCACATGAACATAGTCCTCGGAGAAAGCGTGCTCCACGATGGCGCACTCATCCTCACGGTTGGTGGTAGGCTCATGGTCCATGAGATTCAGCACACAAGCCTTCTCGCAGAGCGCAGGACAGATACGTCCTGTGAACTCTGGGAAGTCGTTGGTGGAGTTGAGGAGTCGGTAAGCCAACTCCCAGTCGCCCTTGTAGAGAGCGTCGTTCCACTCAGGTGCCTTGTTGCCCAGCGGACAAGCCCAGTGGCAGAAAGGCACACCACAATCCATGCAACGAGAAGCCTGCTGACGGCGGTCGTTGCTATTCAAAGTTTGTTCTACCTCGCTGAAATCGAGGATTCTATCGTGAATTGGTCTATAACCCGCTTCCTTGCGTGGTATAGTCAAAAATGCTTTTGGATTTCCCATCGTTTTAAAAGTAAAAGGGTAAAAAGGTAAAAAGGTAAAAAGAACATTCTTACTAAGAATTTCGGGCTATTATCCGTCTGTCATCTACTTTATTAAGTTGTTACTCAAACCTTATACTACCTTTATATATATATTTTACTCGGTGCTTCAACCGACTTTATTGTTTAGCAGGAAGAAACTAATTAATTGTTTGGTTATATAGTAAAAGAGCAAGAAGCTAAGTCACCAAAGACTTTTTTACCTTTTTACCCTTTTACTTTTTTACCTTTAATAGTCTCGCTGCATATCCGCAATCTTCTGCTGCAACTTCTTAACCTGCTCCTCCTGGAGTACTCGCTTGTATTCGATTGGTACTACCTGGATGAACTCCTCTACGTAGTGGTTCCAGTCGTCGAGCATGGTGCGGGCAAGCTTACTGCCTGTGTAGAGGTAGTGCTGGCGAATCAACTCGTGCAACTCCTTGCGATAGGTGCTGTCCTCCACGAGGTTGATCTCCACCATGTCCATGTTACAGAAGTAGTCGAAGTTGTGGTTCTTGTCCCATACGTAGGCTACACCACCACTCATACCAGCGGCAAAGTTACGTCCGGTCTCACCGAGCACAACCACGCGACCACCTGTCATGTACTCACAGCAGTGGTCACCGGCACCCTCGATGACGGCGATGGCACCTGAGTTACGTACACCGAAACGCTCACCTACCTTACCGTTGATGTAAAGTTCACCACTTGTGGCACCGTAGAGGCCGGTGTTACCAGCGATGATGTTGTCCTCGGCAGAGAAGTTGCTGCGGATAGGAGGAAGGATGGAAATACGACCTCCTGAAAGTCCCTTGGCGAAATAGTCGTTGGTCTCGCCCTCGAGTTTGAAATCGACACCCTTCACCAAGAAGGCACCGAAGCTCTGACCAGCGGAACCCTTGAACTTCACGTTCACGGTCTTGTCTGGCAAACCAGCCTCACCGTACTTGGAAGCGATGACACCACTAAGCATTGTACCAGCAGCACGGTCGGTATTCTTGATGGCGAAATCGAGGTTCACTTCCTCTTGCTTCTCGATGGCGTTCTGAGCGCCACGAATTAACTGCTGGTCGAGCACGTTGTCGAGGTCGTGGATCTGTTCGGTGGTATGATAGAGTGAGCAATGACCTGTCTCACGATGCAAGAGGCGAGAGAAGTCGAGCAAGTCTGTCTTCTCCTCGATGCTCTTTGCCACCTCTGGCTCGAGAGCGTTCTCACCTGTTGTAGGAACCACCTCCTCGTCGCTCTTGCGAACGATGAGCTCGGTATGACCGATGATGTCGTTCAAAGAGGTGTAACCCATCTCAGCCAAGTACTCACGTACCTCTTCTGCCATGAAGCGGAAGTAGTTGATGAGGTACTTGTAGCTGCCACGGAAGTGGGCACGGAGCTTAGGATCCTGTGTAGCCACACCCATAGGACAGGTATTCAAGTTACACTTACGCATCATCACACAACCCAACACAATGAGGGCGGCTGTACCGAAGCTGAACTCCTCAGCACCGAGCAAAGCCATGAGGATGACGTCCCGACCACTCTTCAACTGACCATCGACCTGCAGGCGAACCTGGCCACGAAGACCGTTCTTCACCAAGGTCTGCTGTGTCTCTGAGAGTCCAATCTCAGGAGAGATACCAGCAAAACGCATACTAGATGCAGGGCTGGCACCTGTACCACCCTCGGCACCAGAGATGACGATGAGGTCGGCCTTTGCCTTAGCCACACCGGCAGCGATGGTACCCACGCCGCTCTCAGCCACGAGTTTCACGGAGATAGCAGCCTTAGGGTTTACGTTCTTGAGGTCGAAGATAAGCTGAGCCAAATCCTCGATACTATAGATATCGTGATGAGGTGGAGGAGAAATCAAGCTGATGCCAGGGATAGAGTGACGGGTCTTGGCGATGACCTCGTTGACCTTGAAGCCAGGCAACTGACCACCCTCACCCGGTTTAGCACCCTGTGCCACCTTGATTTGGATTTCCTCTGCGTTCACGAGATATTCTGTTGTCACACCGAATCGACCAGAAGCCACCTGCTTGGTCTTGCTGGAGAGGCTGATGCCATCCACCTTGGCGTGGAAGCGCTCATTGTCCTCACCACCTTCACCTGTGTTGCTACGAGCACCGAGGGCGTTCATGGCGAGTGCCATTGCCTCATGGGCTTCCTTTGACAGGGCACCGAAACTCATGGCACCTGTTACGAAGTGCTTTACGATTTCCTCCACTGGCTCCACCTTGTCGATAGAGATAGGGTTCTTGCGGAAGCCGAAGAAGTCACGGATGAAGATAGGCTCCTGCTTATCGTCAACGAGATGTGTATATTTCTTGAAGAGACTGTAGTCGCCCTTGCGAGTAGCGAGCTGCAGGGTAGCGATGGTCTCTGGGTTCCAAGCGTGCTTGATACCGTCCTTACGATAGTGGAACTGTCCCATGCTTGGCAAGAAGTCGAGCTTCTTGGTCTGGAATGCCTTGTCGTGCAGACGGATGGCATCGCGTGCGATGGTCTCCAAGCCGATACCACCGATGGTGCTGACCTCTGTACCGAAGTAGTTTCTCAAGAGACTCTCGCTCAAACCGATGCTCTCGAAAATCTTGGCACCACGGTAGCTACGGATGGTAGAAATACCCATCTTAGCCATGATCTTGAACAAGCCCTTCTTCACAGCCTTGATGTAGTTCTGCTCGGCTGTATGGTAGTCCTCCTGAATCTTGCCACGCTTTACGAGGTCGTCGAGTACGGCGTAGGTCAAATAAGGACAGAGGGCTGATGCGCCATAGCCCAACAAGAGGGCTGCGTGCATCACCTCACGAATCTCACCACTCTCAACAATGAGGGCGGTCTGTACACGCTTACCTGCATCAATCAAGTAATGGTGTACGGCACTGACAGCCAACAAAGATGGAATGGCTGCGTGGGTCTCATCGACACCACGGTCGCTGAGGATGATATAGTTGTAACCGTCATCCACACTCTGGGCAGCCTGCTTGCAAAGCTCATCGAGAGCCTCGTGCAAACCTTCCTCGCCCTTCGCAGTCTCGAAGAGCATGTGGAGCTTCACGGTGTTGAATCCCTTGTAACGGATGTTCTGAAGAATATCCAACTGGGTATTGGTCAAGATTGGGTGTGGCAA
>DKCU01000152.1 GCA_002451555.1 Candidatus Segatella albertsiae | reverse complement strand
CTTTTTCAAGTGGACTCATAGATTAGTATTTGGAAAATCCCATGGCCCGCTGATGAAGTTCGCCATGGGTTTTTTCGTTACAAAAAGCAAAACTCATGTCAAAAGTTTTGGGAATTCTTTTTTTTTTCTGTAATTTTGCATCGCAAACATTTAATAAAGAACTCATGATGAAGAGGATTATATTCTTTTTATTCGTATTTCTGCAATCTGTGGCCTTCGCTCACGCTCAGTTGACTGATGTGAGGGTGTCGAAGTTGTCAGTTATCTCTCAACTTCCTGTTAGTTCCATCACTTGTATCTTCCAGGATTCCGAGGGGTATATGTGGTATGGAACGGTGGATGGGCTTTGTCGTGACGATGGTTATCATGTACATGTCTTTCGTTCTGATTATATCACTCCTGGCCTTTTGGACATCAACTCCGTGTATTGCATCGCTGAGGGAAATGACCATCGTATTTGGTTTGGTACCCATAAGGGCTTGTATGTCTTGGACAAACAGACTTATGCCATATCGAAAGTCGGCGTTCCGGGACTTCGGAATGATCCGGTGAGGAGAATGTTGGTAAGAAAGAACGGTGACATTTGGGTGGCGTGCAATAACTTTGTGTATGAATTGAATGCGCAAGGAAAGTTGCGTAAGCGTCATACACTCTCCTCGGAGTGCATGGTGTTGTATGAGAGTACAAGTCGGCAGTTGTTTTATTCCACTTTGAATGGTGAGTTCTATTGTGTAGATGGAAAGGGAAAAATTAAACTGTTGAATCGGCATTTATCGGTGACGGGAATGTGCGAGGATTCAAAAACAGGGACCTATTGGCTGTTGACAGGTAGTCCTGATGTTTGGTCTTATACCCCCAAGTCTTCATCTGCCGCTTCACGGTTTGTGAAGCAACGGATGCCGGCCTCGTTTGGTTCTACAAGGTTCCGACAGGTGGTTCAAGATCCGATATACCATTATCTTTGGATGTTAAGTTGGGATTATCTTTATGCTTTCCGTCCTGTAGGTGGCGGTCGATTGGAGCAAGTATCGACCCAAGGTCTGTTTACACCCGAGAAGAAGACCGTTTCCAACATCTATCAGGCTAAGGATGGGGATATATGGATAGCGTCTTTCGACTATTTCAGCTCCGTCGTGAGTTTCCGCCGAAGTGATGTCATCAATTATTCCTACCAACCGTTGCTCGATGCCACGTCGTATATTCCTGCTATCGTTACATTGTGTAAGGATGAAGAGGGTTGGCTGTGGTATTACCAGGAGACCAATGGACTTTATATGTGTCATCTAGAGAATGGAGGGACTTCTCTCAGTAATCCCATCAGCTATCGACAGTGTCCGAATGTGAGTGGTTTGCCCCTTGATGTCGTACCTTATCTGGTGAAGTCGCATCAGCGCAATGCCGTTTGGGTGCTTACCTTGCCGCATACTTTCTTCAAGTTGAGGCGTGAGGGCAGTCAGATGGTATTGGACAGACGGGTCGATTTGTCGTCTGTGAGCAAGACTGCAAGCAATGCTGAGGTGATCTTCGAGGATCGGGCCCAGAACTTATGGATAGGTACGATGGAGGGAGTGTATAAGTATGACAATGCCCGTCGTCGGCTGTATTGCATATCTGAGAAGATAGGTGATGTGAGTGATTTCTGCCAGAGTGCAGATGGCAATATATGGTGTACGGTGCGCAACAAGGGCATCTGCCGTATATCGCAGTCGCATCAGTGGAAGTTGTATCCTCATGAGAAGGATTTCTTGACCCTTGACATAGCATCTGACGGAACGATTTGGACGAGTACGGGCGAGGGACAGATATTGGCTTTCAATCCAGCCAATATGCGATCGTATAAGGATTATACTTTGCAGGCAGGATTCAATGGCGACATGGTGGATCATGTGAAAGTGGATCGAAATGACCATCTCTGGTTGGTTACTCCACAGACCATTCGAGAGTTCAACCCTAAGAATGGGGCGGTGAGAGTGTATTCCACCCAGGACGATGACATCGTGCAGTATCGTTTTCTGCCTCGTGCTGTATTCAGGGACCCATCGAGTGGCGATATGTATTTCGGTGGCATCCCAGGTCTGTTGTCCTTCAAGACGGGATTGCATTTGGAGAGCGTTCAGAAAGATGTCCAACCACGTATCACCGACGTGAAAGTGATGGGCAAGAGCATCTGGATGGATCCTTTGCGCAAGAAGACCAAAGGAAGCATCGAAATAGAGCCGGATGAGCAAAACCTCACCATAGAGTTCTCTTCGCTCGACTTCCGTAACCATAATCGCATCTGCTATGCCTATCGTCTGAAAGGTGTCGATAAAGATTGGGTGTATCTGCCTGTTGGCAAAAATGCTGCTATATATAATAAGGTGGGAAAAGGTGATTATGTCTTCGAGGTGAAGGCCACCGACGAGAATGGACTTTGGAGCAAGCATATTGCCACCTTCGAGATTCATCGTTTGCCTGCTTGGTGGGAGACTTGGTGGGCTTACACCATCTATTTCTTACTCTTGATAGCTGCCCTTTGGCAAGTCGTCAAGCGATACAAGGAGCGTGTTGCGAAAAACAACGACCAGATTATCGAGGAAAATGTGGTGGAGGGAAAGAAAGAGTACCTCACCAATGTATCGAAAGAACTTGTCACTCCTTTGATGGCGATTGGAACGATAGCGGAAAACATGAAAGCTGGCGACAAGACCATGGAACAGAAACTAGGCATCATCCAAGACAACGTGGAACGTTTGAAAGGCATGGTGAAATACGAGATGGATTCGCAACTTGAGGCGACTAAGATAGATGAGCGATTCATCGAGAAAGCGACCAAGATAGTGGAAGAGCATTTGGGAAGTGACAAACTGGATGTGGTCTTCCTGGCTTCCGAACTGGGAATGTCTCGCTCTACCTTCTCCAGGAAGTTGAAGGCGGTGGCTAAAATGACTCCATTGGAGTTTATCCGTAGCATCAAGATGAAGCATGCGGCACTGATGTTGAAGCAACAAACGGCTACAATTCAGGATGTCATGTGGACTGTGGGTTATAACGACCACAAGAGTTTCTCGCAAGTGTTCCGTGCCACTTATGGTATGTCACCGAGTGAATATCAACGAGAAAATAGAGAATAGGGTAAATGATTCACCTGTATGGGGGCAATCGTTCATAGTATTTATTGAACGATTGCTCCCTTTTTTTGACTAATTTGTGTATGCTGTTATCTTTTTTTATGCACTAATTTTGCAGTCGAAAACCAATAGGAAGTTTTCTAGGCTACTATCTAGTTGTGGTAGCAAGGTAATAAAGATTGTTGCAGGATAGTAAATCGCTCCAAATCACAATTTGTTTTCAGGTATTGACATTAATAAAGAGTATAATTTGTAACTAATAACTTAAATAGTATAAATATGATAAAAAACAAAATTGCATCCAAGGCAATGACGGTACTTGTTGCTTCTGCTTTGGCACTTCCAGTCTTTGCAGACAAAAACGACAAGGTGACACTCTTGGAAACTCCAGTGAAGGTCTCTGAGATTTCTGGTATCGATGGCTTCATCGGTGATCGCATGAAACTGAACCGTGATGTATATCTCAAGAACTTCCCTATAGATAAATATGTGGATTTCGTTGTAAATCGTCAGCATACGGCTTGGGATTGGACCAAGGCTGAACAGCACGGTAAGTGGATAGAGAGTGCTTATCTCTCGGCTATCCAAGGTAAGGACAAGGCTCTCTATGAGAAGGCACAGAAGGAACTCTATCGCATTATTGCCTCTCAGGAGCCAAGTGGTTATCTGGGTGCCACTGCCAAGAGCTATCGCTCGGCAAAGCGTCCTATCCGTGGTATGGATCCATACGAACTTTACTTCGTGTTCCATGCTTTCGAGACCGTTTATGAGGAGACGGGCGACAAGAAAGCCTTGAAGTCAGTAGAACGTCTCGCTGATTATTTCTTGGCGAACTTTGGTCCGGGGAAGAATGAGTTCTGGCCTTCCAAGACTCTTCGTGCTCCTGAAAACAAGCACAAGACTTTGAATGGTCAGAGCGATTTCGCTGGTCATAGCGTCCACTATGCTTGGGAAGGAACATTGCTTTGTGACCCTGTGGCTCGACTCTATGAGATTACGGGCAAGAAGAAGTATCTCGACTGGTCCAAGTGGGTAGTTGCCAACATCGACAAGTGGGGTGGTTGGGATGCTTTCTCTCGTCTCGACTCGGTGGCTGATGGCAAGTTGGGCGTGGATAAGTTGCAACCATACGTTCATTCTCATACTTTCCACATGAACTTCATGGGCTTCCTTCGTCTCTACCGCATTACGGGCGACAAGAGTTTGCTCCGCAAGGTGGAGGGTGCATGGAATGACATCGCCAAACGTCAGATGTATATCACCGGTGGCGTGAGTGTGGCTGAGCACTATGAACACGGTTATGTGAAACCATTGAGCGGCAACATCGTGGAGAGTTGCGCCACTATGTCGTGGATGCAGTTGTCGCAGATGCTCCTCCAGTTGACTGGCAATCCTAAGTATGCTGATGCCATGGAGCGACTGATGATTAACCATGTCTTCGCTGCACAGGATGCTGCCGAGGGAACCTGTCGTTATCATACAGCTCCTAATGGTGAGAAGCCTACTGGCTATTTCCATGGTCCTGACTGTTGTACGGCGAGTGGTCACCGTATCATCTCGTTGCTTCCTACTTTCTTCTATGCACAGGAAGGCAAAGAGTTCTATGTCAACCAGTTTGTGGATGCCAACTATGACGGCAAGGACTTCCAGTTCTCCATCACAGGCAACTATCCTGCCAACGAACAGGTGGAGTTGACTATCAACAAGGGTGCCAACAAGGAATTGAATCTCCGTATTCCATCTTGGTGCAAGAATCCAAGCATCAGTCTTAATGGAAAGACTTTGGAGGGCGTGAATCCTGGAAGCTACTATAAGTTGAATCGTAATTGGAAGAAGGGCGACAAGTTGGTCATCACCTTCCCGATGGAAGAAGGATGGGTGAAGCGTGAGCATCATGCCGATTATCAGAAATATTATCTGAAGGATGGTGAAATCATGTACAATGAGAAGGCTACCAACCGCATTCCTTATGCTTACCTCCGTGGTCCTGTGGTATATTGCGTAGATATGGTTTGGAACCCACAGTTGCATAACGACGATTGTAACATAGAGAGGGATTTGAGAGTGGATGTCAACCAGAAGCCAGTGGCTATCGAGAAGGTAGATCCTACGATGATGGCGGAATGCTTCAAGGCGAAGGGAACCTACAAGGGCAATCCTGTTGACCTCATCCTTACTCCATTTGCCAACATCGGTCAGTGGTGGAGAAACGGAGAGGCGAAGCCACAGAAGTGGAGCGATGCCTTCACTTATGGCATTTGGCTGTATCCAACTAAGTAATTGGTTTTAGGTTTATATACGAAGTAATTGGTTTTAGGTTTATATATGTAATTATAGGTTTTGGGAAAAACTTAGGTATAGCTTTGTAATTAAGGTATTAAGATTGTTTTTCAGGTTAGATTTTTAGTTTATGTTTGTATTTCAGTAGTTTTGGTTTAAGGTTAGTTAGAAATGCCCGACAAGAGTAAGCGTGACGCTCATCTCTTGTCGGGCTTCTTATATAATAATGTAATCTTTTGAAAATTACATTTCAACAATCACTTCGTGCTTGCCAGCAGCGCAAGGGATAACGGTACCCTCGATGGCCTTGCCATCCATGGTAATCTGCTTCACACCCTTCTCCTTGCCATCAGGATTCTTCACCACGATATGGTACTCGCCACCACGGAACTTGCGGTTTACCTCGTACTCCTTGGCGGTGCTTGGCAGACAAGGGTCGATGTTCAATCCCTCATAGTCTGGCTTGATGCCGAGGATGAACTCTGATACGGTGTACCACATCCAAGCGGCAGTACCGGTCAACCAGGAGTTCTTGCCCTCACCAGGTTTGGCGGCATCCTTACCAGCCACCATCTGGCAGTTTACGTATGGCTCCACCTTATGCAAGGTCTGGTACTTTTCCTCCACGTAACTTGGCAGAATCTTGGTGTAGTGCTTCCACGCATCGTTGCCACGTCCCGCTACGGTCTCGCCGATGATAACCCAAGGATTGTTGTGGCAGAAGATACCAGCGTTCTCCTTGTAACCCTCTGGATAAGAGGAAATCTCACCCATCTCTACGTGGTAGGTTGTGTAGGCAGGATTGTTGAGCACCATACCGTGCTCGCATTCCAAGCGCTCCTTGGCACTATCCAA
>DKCU01000047.1:35319-45654 GCA_002451555.1 Candidatus Segatella albertsiae | reverse complement strand
CGCGGTCCATCTTGTTGATGAATATAATGACCGGCGTGTTGCGCATGCGGCACACCTCCATCAGCTTTCTGGTCTGCGCCTCCACGCCTTTTGCTGAGTCGACCACGATGATGGCAGAGTCGACGGCGGTGAGCGTGCGGTAGGTGTCCTCGGAAAAGTCCTGGTGTCCAGGGGTATCGAGGATATTGACCTTGTAAGGGTCGCCCGTCTGTCCGTCAGGGAGGTAATCAAACTCCATCACGGAAGTGGAAACAGAGATACCACGCTGTTTCTCAATGTCCATCCAGTCGGAAGTGGCTGTCTTGCGTATCTTGTTGTTTTTGACGGCACCTGCCACCTGAATCTGTCCACCGAAAAGCAAGAACTTCTCGGTCAATGTTGTCTTACCAGCATCTGGGTGAGAGATAATGGCAAATGTTCTTCTTCTTTCTATCTCTTTCATACCTATTGTTAATGTACTATGTATATTGTATTATAATATATAATATATAATATGTAATCTATAATGTATAATTTAGAATTGACCTTGCAAATCCCGGGTTACATGTCGTCGTCCTCGAACTTCAAGCCCTCGGTGCGATCCTTGATGTAGTAGTCGCTGAGCAATCCCACGAAGACAGTAATCTCCTTGATGGCACGCTCGGTCTCGGGAGTGATCGGCTTCTTCTGGAGTCGGAGCATCATCACGCCATAGAGCGCATCAAGGCAAGTCTCAATCTCGTTGAGATTCTTGTCGCCACGGTTGCGAAGCTCCACGATGAAAGGCAACACCTTGTAATACTCGGCGTTGTAGATAGGAAACTTGCTGCTCTGCAAGAGACGGCCGTGCAGGTCGATGACATCCTGTAGCAACACCTTGTTGATGTCAAGGTGTCCCGACTCACGCTTGCCCTCCTCGTTCATCATGCGGATGAGGTTGCCAAACCAGTCGATTTCCTCCTCCTTCTGCTCGTCGGTGAAATCGAATCGCTCGATATATTGCTTCTTGATGACAGGGAGTGAACAGCCGTAAGCTCGGATGATGTCCTCTATCTGCCACATATACAATAAGTATTCTGCTATGCTCTTCTTTCTAAGTTCTTGCGCTACAAACATCTTTTAGAAATGTTAAGTGTTAAATGTTAAGTGCTAAATATTAAGTGCTTATGTCAAGTACTAATGTTAAGTACTAATGTTAAATGTTAAGTGTTAAATGGAGGATGCCTCATCAAAACTCCGGAAGATGGTAGAGATTGAAAATCGTACCTATCAGGGCGATGACCGAGAAGATGATGACCACGCTTCCTATTACCTTATTAATAATAAGGATGCCGTTGGTGTCAAACTTACCACGGATTTTATCGACCAACCACGTCAAGCCAAACCACCAGAGCAAGGCACCGAAGACGATGCTCAGATACCCCACTCCCATCTCCAATGGCATATCGGGCACCACGAAGGCAAACTGAGCGAAGGTCGCCATGAAGAGGAACACGATGAGCGGATTGGACAACGTGACGAAGAATGCCGTGATGCCGTTGTGCAACAGCGTGCCCTGCTTGTTGCTGCTCTGGTGCATGTTCTTGGTAGGATTGCTCTTGAAGCAATAGATACCGAAGACCAGAAGAAGCAAGCCGCCGAAAATCTGAAGATAAAACTTGTTCTGCGCATTGTTGACGAAATCCATCACGAAACTCATGCCCAGACCTGTGAAGAGCGCATACACGATGTCGCTGCAAGCGGCGCCGATGCCCGTCACAAAACCATACCAACGCCCCTTGTTCAAGGTGCGCTGAATACACAATATGCCCACCGGTCCCATTGGAGCCGAGGCAATAATACCTATGATAATACCCTTGAAAATGAAATCAAGAATGTTTATCTCTATTGGAAACATTAAACTCATACAGAGCGCAAAGATACTACTTTTTAGCCATATCTAGTAACTTTTTACGCTAAAACTTCGTTTTATGCAAATTTTTTAGCCTAAAACTTTGTTTTATGAGAAGTTTTTTCTATCTTTGTGCCATAAATTGAAGAATTTACAACAGAACAAGAACAAAATTCTAACTAAATAAAACAAGGAAAACATGACAGAAAATGCACTTAAGTCATACGTGATCGGACTGGACCTGGGTGGTACAAACTCCGTCTTCGGCATCGTAGATGCTCGTGGTGAAATCAAGGCTACAACAGCAATCAAGACTGGTGGTTATGATGATGTAAATGATTATGTAAAAGCGTCAGTGGAAGCACTCAAGCCTATCATCGACACGGTGGGCGGCATCGACAAAATCAAGGCGATGGGTATCGGTGCTCCTAACGGCAATTTCTATAAGGGCACTATCGAGTTCGCTCCTAACCTGCCTTGGGCTCACACAAGCGTAGTGCCTTTGGCTAAGCTCTTCAGCGACGCACTGGGTGGCATCCCTGTGGCTCTGACCAACGATGCTAATGCTGCGGCTCTCGGCGAGATGACATACGGCGTGGCTCGTGGCATGAAGAACTTCATCGACATCACATTGGGTACGGGCGTAGGCTCTGGTATCGTCATCAACGGTCAGATGGTCTATGGCTGCGATGGTTTCGCAGGCGAGTTGGGTCACGTCATCATGGTACGTGGCGAGGAAGGTCGCTCATGCGGTTGTGGTCGCAAGGGTTGCTTGGAGGCATATTGCTCAGCAACAGGTGTGGCTCGCACGGCACGTGAGTTCCTGGAGAAGAGCGACGAGCCATCTCTGCTCCGCGACATGAAGCCAGAGGACATCACTTCTTACGACGTGAGCGTGGCAGCTGGCAAGGGCGATGCCTTGGCCAAGAGAGTATATGAGTTCACTGGCAAGATGCTCGGTGAAGCTTGCGCTGATTTCGCAGCATTCTCATCTCCAGAGGCATTCGTATTCTTCGGCGGTCTGACCAAGGCTGGCGACTTGCTGATGAAGCCTGTGAAGGAAGCTTACGACAAGAGCGTGCTCAAGATATTCAAGGGCAAGGCCAAGTTCTTGGTTTCTACCCTCGATGGTAGCTCGGCAGCGGTACTCGGTGCCAGTGCCGTGGGTTGGGATTTATAATTGTTCCTCCTTTCAGAAGGAGACAAATTCACTTTGTTCCTCCTTTCAAATAGTTATACATGAGGCTCCGGCGTGGAGCCAACCTGGGGCTTTCGAAGGCAACTTCGGAAGTCCCTTTCTTTTTGATTCAAGCACTATTTTTGCCGCTTTAATCACTTTTTTGTCGATTTTAGGCAGTTTTCTTTAAAACTTCTTGCAACCTATTAGTTTTTTTCGTAATTTTGCAGCCTGTTAAAACAAGGAATCTCAATTCAATAAGTAATTATATATTAATACATTTAACAATAAGGATGAAAAGATTTATGAAGTCTAGTTGGTTGCTTTTTGTGAGCATCCTACTTTCGGCTTATGTATTCAATGCAAAAGCAGAGCATTCGGATAACAACTATATCAATAAGGAATTCAAGGTTTGTCCTTTCAATGTGGATGGGCTACCACAGAAGTTTGGTTGGATTAGTGTCAACCCGGACGGAAAGGGTGCGGAAGGTGCCAAGAAAATCGGGCAATACATCGCCCAAAGCAATATCGACATCTGGGCTCTCAGCGAGGATTTCAATTATCATGGAGACCTTATCGAAGGTCTCGGTAAAAGCGATTACCAGGTAGGAACGGCTAGAGGCGGAATCAATTTAAAAAATTTCAAATGGAATGCACGCTTCGACGTTGACGGCTTGAGCCTCCTCTGCAAGGCTCCCTTTTCTTTTCCTAAGGAATCGGAGTCTTGGACAAAATGGAACAAGTGTTACGGTTGGGTTGACCATGGCAACGACGAAATGATTACCAAAGGCTACCGATATTACCTCATCAACTTGGGCGACGGCATCGACATGGATGTCTATATCTTGCACATGGATGCCGACACAGACACCAAGGACAACGAGGCACGTGCCTCCCAGTTGGAGCAACTTCGTGATGCGATAATTGCCAAGGACAGCCATCGACCTGTCATCGTCATGGGCGACACCAACTGCCGTTATACTCGTGATAACATCCTCGGCTTGTTCATCAATCCAATTTTGGCGAAAGGTATCTACGATGTCAAGGATGCTTGGGTGGAACTTTGCAAAGATGGGAACTATCCCAAGTTGGGCGACGCTCCGCTAATGGCAAGCGAGTTAGGTTATCTCCAAGGCGAAGTGGTGGATAAAGTCATCTATCTGAATCCAAAGGATGGCGACACTCATATTTCAGCCATCCACTTTGAAGTAGATACCGAGATGGAAGAGAGCGACCACAAGCCTGTCATCGTCACGATGAGAATAGAGAAGTCCAATACTTCTACTGGCATTAAGGCCCTGAAGAAAGGACTTGAAGGTATTTACGACTTGAATGGCAACCGTGAAGTGAAAGGTATCTACGACTTGAATGGCAACAGCCGCAAGGAATTGTCCAAGGGCCTCAACATCGTGAAGATGAGCGATGGTAGCACCAAGAAGATTTGGAAATAATGATATTCAACAATAGTAGCATAAATTATAATAGTATTATAAAAAGTTTAAGTAAAATGAAGAAGATTTACACAATGACAAATTTGGTAAAAGGATTGATGCTCGCAGCTTTGATGACTGTAAGCACAGCAGTAAATGCTCAGGAAGGTGGAGCTGAAGGTAGCGGCTCAGAAAGCGGAGCTGAAAGCACTTCTTTTGCGCCAGCAAACGAAAAGACATGGTTAGTTGCAGAAGAATTAACCGCAAATGGTCAAGAAGTTTGTATCTATAATGTTGGTACGGGCACTTACCTTTCAGGAAAGACACCTTCTGTAAAGTCAATAAATGATGCTTACACTTGGATTGTCAGTGGCGATGTCAATACGACTTGTACTTTTGCCTGCACTAACAGCACAGCAGACAGAATACATATGGGGTACAATAATATCTTACGTTATTGGGAAACAGAAATCAAAGAAAAATCAGGTGCAAGTAGTTTAACGATGGTTACAAACGCTACTGATAAAAGTTATAAAATGTCTGTAACCGCTGATGTATATACAGGACTATGGTCTAAGAAAGCAGAAACTCGTTACTTCACAGCAACTGCAAATGGGTATGAAGCGAACACTGACGCTTCAACCAACAACGACTGGCTCTTCATCTCTGCCGCTCAGAAGACAGCTTATGCCGACTACACTTCTCTCTACAACCAGGCTATCGAGTTGTACGGCAACGAGAAGTTGGCAGACAGAGAGGATGTCAAGAAGACTTTGAAGTCTGCCTTGGAGAATACCGCAGCTAGCAACTACGACAAGTACGGCGATGATGTCACAACGCTCAAAAACGCTATCAACATTGCCAACAAAGCCATCGAGGACATTATCAACGGCATCAACAACATCAATGGTTCTGCTGCTAATGGTTCTGACATCAATTCCAACGCCGCAGCTATCTACAGCATCAATGGCGTACGCAACACCCAATTGACCAAGGGCATCAACATCGTGAAGATGAGCGATGGCAAGGTCAAGAAGGTCTTAGTAAAATAAGGTCTTGGTAAAATAATATAAGCAAATCCCTTGACGAGCGTTTCATTCATTGAAAGCGACTCATCAAGGGATTTTTTCATCACGATTATTGACTTTTCAAGATTATTGACTTTCCAAGTTTATTTTATCAAGTTATTTTTTTCATCAAGTTTCATTTCGTATTCAATACTACTTTCTTAGCTTTCAAGTTCTCGCCACTCACGGTCAATTCCACTTTGCCAACCTTCTCGCCAGCTCGCAAAATCACAAGGGCTGACCCTTGGTAGAGCGAACGTTCGGCAGTCTTCACCAACTGGGTATTTCCGATATGAAGCTCATCCGAAGCAATATTGCCATTATCGACCGCAACAATGTCGGCATCGCCCTTCACTGAGAAAGTCAACTTCTCAAAGGCTTCCTTGTCTTGCAAAGAAACCACTCTCCTACCCTTCTTATCGACGGCATAGACCCTGACGTGCATCAAGTCCTGTCCATCAGCATGCCAAGTCTCCACATCAGGCACGAGTTTCAAGGCTACAGCCTCACCTGTCGTCTCAATCTGGTGTCGAGCCACCACTTTGCCGTTCTTCTTGGCTACAGCCACCAAGGTACCAGGAGCATACTCGATGCCATCCCACTTGATGCGGTCACGCAGCTTAGGGTCTTCGCTGTTTTTCTTCACACCGAGACTCTTACCATTGAGGAAGAGTTCCACCTCATCGCCATTGGTATAGGTATAGAGCGAAATTTTCTCGCCCACCTCTCGGTTCCAATTCTCAGAGAGTTTGCCAGCAGAGACATTGATGCCATTCCACTGCACGTTGCCTCCTGCTTTCTCGATGATGCCGATATGCACCGTAGGCTCGTCGCTAAACATACTCTTCACGAAGTAAGCGTCCGGCTTCGGTTGCAAGGAGAGGTCGAACACACCTTGGTTCCATCCCTTCACAGGCCATCCCATGCTCTCGCCGAGATAGTCGATGGCTCCCCAATACGCCAATCCCAGCACCTTGCGTAGGTCCATCTCGAAGAAGTTGGGTCCCATCGCAGCGGTACTCGCCTCACTCTGATAGAATGTCTTCTCAGGATAGCGCTTCATATCGCCAGGGAAATACATATAGCGATAGTTATAGGAATTCACCTCGGTCTCCACCGCCAAGTCGGCAGGAATGCTGTCTGTTTCGAGATTGCGATAACGAGGGTGCATCGCCACGGTGGTCAATCGAGTGCTGTCGTAACGATGCAACAACTCCTTCTGCAACTTATAAGCCGTTACCCCCCAGTCGTTGAAAGGCAGGTTGCTATACTGTTGCAACTCATTGCCCAAGCTCCACATGATGACGGAAGGATGGTTTCTATCTCGCTTCACCCACTCAGGGATGTCTTTCTGCCACAGACTCTCCCAAGCCACTCTGCCACCAGCATACTGTTGCAGCCACTTGTCGTAGAGTTCATCTACCACCAAGATACCATACTTGTCGCAAAGTTTCAAGAAGTCCTCGCTATAAGGATTGTGGGAAGTACGGATATGATTCATGCCAAACTCCTTCATCAACTTGATGCGTTTCTCGATGGCACGAGGATAAGCAGCAGCACCGAGGGCACCGAGCGTATGATGGTTGGCATAACCTTTCAACAAGACCTTCTTACCATTGACCAACAAGCCCTTCTGCGGATTCATCTCGATGGTGCGCACACCGAATGGTTCCTTGATTTGGTCGGCAATATTACCATCGTTATCATAGAGCGTTACCTCCGCCATATATAAATAAGGTGTATCGCAAGACCAGAGTTTGGCATTATCGAGTTTGATGCTAGGCAATTCATACTCTCTGTCACGCCACTTGGCATTGAAGTCGATGTCGCTCTTCTGCTCAGCCACCACCTTGCCGTCGGCATCAAGAATGCGCACTTGCACAGGAATATAGCTGCCCGGAGTTTTCACGGTTCCATTCCCTGTAGCCATACCAGCCGGAAGAATCTTTGCTGCCTTCACCGCCTTCTGGAGATTGACAATATTCGCCTGAATCTTCACCTCGTTATTATTCACTGTTCGGATGAAGAGAGGATGACGCGGAAAATAAAGATTCTTGTCGGTAACAATGAGATTGACATCCCGGAAGAGTCCACCGCCCGTAAACCAACGAGAGTTATTCGGCTGCCCCGTATCTGACTTCACACAGATTTCGTTCACCTGTCCCCACTTCAGAAGCTTGCTTAGGTCGATGTCAAAGCCGAGATAACCATAGTCGGTACCACCGATACGCTTGCCATTGAGATAGACATCGCCCACGAGCATGATGCCCTGGAAGTCGAGCAGGATGCGCTTGCCCTTCCACTCCTCTTTCGGAGTCAACTCATAGCGATACCAGCCGATACCCATCTCCTTGAATCCACGAGGACTCAATCGGCTGCGCACATTGCTACCCGCATCACTGTTGTCAGGTCGCTCACTGGCATCAGGAGCCACCCAGTCCTGCCCGATCAAGAAATCGTGAGGCAGTTTTACTATCTCATCGCTTGTCTGGCTAGACTTCAAGTCAGCGACATTCTTCACATCCCCACGATGGAATTGCCACCCATTATCTATATTGATTGTATCGCGCACCGCCGCATCAGCAGAAAGGGTTCCCCACATAGGCAACCCTGCCGTCAACAACGAAGCGAAAAGTATTTTCTTCATCATATAATATTCATTATAAATTATCAATTAGTTTCCGTCTGTACGGTTGAAATAATCCTATACGCCCCGAAGGGGCAGAAGCACCTAGCCTAGGGCAACGCCCTAGGTAATATGCCTGCAAGAATGTCGCCCTGTAAGGGCAAAAGCGTTATGCTTGTAGGAAATTTATGCTTTTGCCCTTACAGGGCGCTTTGATCTCAACCCATTTACCCAGGGCGTTGCCCTGGGCTAGGTGCTTCTGGGCTTTCAGCCCGTGTCAACCATACAGGTGGATTAGTTTCCGTCTGGCTTAGTTACATCCTGTACCACAGATGGATACCACACGAACTTATTGTAGTCGTCAGGTTGAGTTGGATTGAAGTCCTTCCAGTCCGAGCGCAGATATTTTACGATAGGCAGATTGAGTTGCTTCATGCCCATCACCACCATCTTCGCCACTTCGTAAGCTCCGTATGGATTGAAGTGGGTGTTGTCGGCGAGCGCCTTAGGCTGATTAGAGAATGTATTGGCTGGATAATGTACCAAAGCCTTGGTACTATTCTCATAGCCGAGTGTCTCGAAGAAAGTACGGGTCATATCGTGGAGTTCGATGACTGGCACTCCCTCACGTTTTGCCACGGCACGCATCGCATCAGGATAGTCGCCATGAGTCTCCTGTATCTTCGTATGGGTAGCATCGTCAAAGCGACGACGCTGGGTAGGGGTCACGAAGATGATGTTACCACCCTTCTTGCGCACCTCGTCGATAAACTTCTTCAGATTGAAAGAGAAGTTATACCAAGCACCACTGCCCGCATACTTTTCCTTCTGGTCGTTATGTCCGAACTCGCAGATTACGTAGTCGCCCTTCTTCATCATCGCCAACACCTTGTCGAGACGATTCGAAGCCAAGAAAGAACCTGCCGTCAAACCGCTCTCCGCATGATTGGAGATAGCTACTTCAGGACCAAACCAACGAGTAATCATCTGTCCCCAGGAAGCGTATGGCTCGGTAAACTGATCGACCACCGTAGAATTACCACAGAGGAAAACGGTTGTAGTCTCCGTTGAAGCAGGTTCCACCTTGATGCTCTTCACCACAGGAGCTGCACCCGTAAACTCCAAGGTCAGCTTCTCATCCCAAGTGAAATAATCCATCTCACGAGGTTTTATCTTGACATGCATCTTGTCATTGATATAAGGGCTGCGCTTGTTGACGATAAAAGAATAAGTCTTGAACTCACCCTTCTTGGTACTTACCTCATCAAGCATCAATCGACGGTTCTCAGCACGCACCACCGTCTTGCCCGCCTTCTTCTTCGAGCCAAGCACCACGGTAACCTTATAGTTGCCATCAGCCACCTTCACGGAATAGAAGAAAGGAGCATTGCTCTTAGTCTTTAAAGCATTTCCCTTTGCCTTAGCAGCTTTTACCTTTGCATCAGGAGCAGCCACAATGTCATAACCATTGCCATTCTCTACAGAATAGGTAGGCTGACTTTTGGTCAAGTCGATGTCATAACTCTGCGCATGAACATCCAAGACGGATGCCAAGACTAATAGACTAGAAATCAAGAGATGTTTTGTTGCCATATTGTTTGTTAGTTTATTGTTTATTCCTATACTTATTTCTTAGTTTTTAGAATTTGGTGCAAAGATACTCATTTTCAGAGAAAACAAACCTATAATAATTGTCCTATATATGGGAAAATTGTACCAAAAACCACTATTTTAATGAATATTTTGGGATAAAGCGGATTATTTTGCAAGTAAATGTACAATAAAACGAAAGACTTACCGATAGTTTTTGTAATTTTGCAAGCAGATAAGTGGCACTCGGCAATTTGAAAGCATACTTTCATTGCGCTCGCTTGCATTATCTTTACAAATGAAAGAAAACGAGGCAAAGCCTCTATTAATACAACAAACAATCCAAACGAAACAATGAGAAAAAGACTATTACTGCTTTTGATTACATTCCTTGCTCTCACAAGTGTGAATGCGGTGGAAAGAACAAAGCTCAACTTCAATGGTGGTTGGCTGCTCAAAGTGGACGACTTCAAAGGCACCCAAAATGGCAACTACCTTGGAGTAGAGACATCCAACTACAACGACAAGGGTTGGAAGCACATCACCTTGCCTCGTGCCTTCAACGAGAAGGAGGC